>JANMGS010000776.1:0-2658 GCA_031374745.1 Ferruginibacter sp.
CTATAACATGGCATTAAAACAAATCCTTGCAGACTATTTTGTATTGCTTAATAGTGATGTAGAAGTAACCCCAAATTGGATAGAGCCCATCATTAGCTTAATGGAAAATGACAAACAGATTAGTGCTTGTCAACCAAAAATATTAGACCAAAAACGTAAAGCATATTTTGAATATGCTGGAGCTTGTGGAGGATTTATTGATAAATTAGGCTATCCATTTGCTAGAGGAAGGATATTAGAAATATTGGAAACTGACATAGGGCAATATAATAATGCGGTGCCTTGTTTTTGGGCAAGTGGCGCTAGCATGTTTGTTAGAGCAAATATCTACAAGGAACTTGGCGGCCTAGATGAGTATTTTTTTGCACATCAAGAAGAAATAGATCTTTGCTGGCGTATGCAACTCAGTGGTTATAAAATTTACGTACAACCCGAGTCTATTGTATATCACGTGGGTGGGGGCACATTACCAAAAGGAAATAGTAAAAAAGTTTATCTTAATTTTCGTAATAATCTAATAATGATTTTTAAAAATACTCCCACAAGTTCACTTATAATTAAGCTACCTATCAGATTTGGTTTGGATGCGCTTGCTGCTTACAAAGGTCTATTTTCAGGCGATATTGGCTATTTTATTGGTGTAATTAATGCACATTTTAGCTTTGCAAAGTGGCTTTTGTTTCATAAAAAGCAATCTTTATATCCAATTATAAAAAACAAAAACTTGCATGGCCAATATCCTAAAAGTTTATTGTGGGATTATTATATCAAAAAGAAACGAAAATTTTCTGAAATTATGGGTAGCAAATAATTTTTTTTACATATTTTTGCGTCAGAAAAATAAAAAATGGAAGAACAAATAATAGAAAATAAAGACAAAGATATTACTCACAGTTGGGTATCAACTTCTCGTTTTATTTGGCTTTGTCAGATATTTGTGGTTATAGCAATTATTTTATCTGCTTGTGTAGCACAATACCAGCACCGCTATAAAGGTAAGCCAGATGTAAAAGTACCAGAAAACACACTTTACAATCCTACTTACAAATAAAATTTTGTAGTTAGTATACAATCCTTATTTTTGCAGTCCGAAAAACAAATTCAATAAAATTTGAAACTCGGCAGAGTTCTTATTCATTACAAGCGGAAGTAGCTCATTTGGTAGAGCGCGACCTTGCCAAGGTCGAGGTGGCCGGTTCGAGCCCGGTCTTCCGCTCACAAAAACGCTCGTACACTTTACGAGCGTTTTTTTTTCTTTCTTAACGGAAAGAAAAGCCCCGGTGGTGAAATTGGTAGACACGCAGGACTTAAAATCCTGTTGGCAGCAATGTCAGTAACGGTTCAACTCCGTTCCGGGGCACACAAAACGTCTTTTATGAAAGGCGTTTTTTTTTGACTAGATTTTTTCTGCGGCTATGGCGAAATTGGTAGACGCACTACCTTGAGGTGGTAGCGCCCATACAACGGGTGTGTCAGTTCGAATCTGATTGGCCGCACATTTTTTGAAGCTGTATTAATCGATGAAGTTTTTCTGAGGTTGATACAGTTTTTGCTTTTCTAGAATCTGTAAAATAAATAAATAATATTTTCAGGGTCTTGCCACTCCTTAAACTCCGGGTCAGGCTTTCCACTACAATCCCACACGCAAATGGAGTCTTTAAAACTTTGCAAATATTATCTGTACCAAAGTTTATTTCCTACATTTTATTTTTAAATTATGACACAAAAGGAATACATACATCTAATTAGGGCAAATAATCTCTATTAATTATCTTTAAAAAAATTACAACGATGACCAATGATATTAAATGCCCTAATTGTGGGCATCAATTTGATGTGGAGAATGTACTTGCAACTAAAATAGAGCAAGAGTTGCAAATAAAATATCAAAACAAATTACAACAATCGCTTGGTAAAGTAGAAGATGAAAAGAAAAAGTTAGAGGCAGATTTGCAATTATTTGAAGAGAAGAAGAAAAACCAGAATGAGATTTTTTTGCAAAAGATGCAGCAAGAGAAAATAAAAATGGAAGCAGAGTTGCAAGAACAGTTGCGTAGAAGTATTTCATCTGATTATGAGAATAAACTAAAAATGCTACAAGAAAACAATGCAGATAATGAAGAAAAATTAAAAGAAGCTCGAAAGAAAGAATTAGAATTTCTACAAAAAGAACTAGCATTACAAAATAAGGAAGCTGAACTAGAAATTACTTTACAAAAGAAACTGCAGGAAGAAAGACACACATTAGGAGAACAAATACGCAAGCAGGAAATAGAAAAAAATTCATTGAAAGAAAATGAACAGAACATGAAAGTGAAGGAATTGGAAAAACAACTTGATGATCAGAAGAAATTAGCAGAGGAAATGAAAAGAAAGGTTGAACAGGGATCGATGCAACTTCAGGGAGAAGTGCAGGAGCTTGCGCTGGAAGAATTATTGCAGGCCACTTTTCCTTTCGATATTATTACCGAAGTTGGAAAAGGCGTACGTGGAGCCGATTGCATACAAACAGTAAGAAACGGCAACGGTCAAGAATGTGGCAAGATCATATTTGAAAGTAAAAGAACGGAAAATTTTACTGCTGAATGGATCGACAAATTAAAAGCTGACATGCTTTCCCAGGGTGCAGACATTGCAGTGATCGTAACTAAGACGATG
>JANMGS010000464.1:0-1832 GCA_031374745.1 Ferruginibacter sp.
CAGACGGCTTTAAAAAATTCGGAAGAAGTATATTTTGAAATGGATTTGGACGATCCTGTGAACACGCTAGGTGGAATGTTTTTTATGAACATGAAGGATAAGACTTTGAAAGAGCTTTATACACCCGAAGAGTTTGCAAAAGTTACCCAATTTTTTAAGGATTCATTAAAAATGAGTCTGGGTTTTTTTGAGAAAATGAAACCAATGTTGCTGGAAGCCTTGTTGTACCCACGCATGATGCCATGCAAAACACCGAGCGGTGTAGAAATGGAATTGATGACCATCGCAAAAAAGGAAAAAAAAGAAATCAAGGGTTTTGAAACCATCGAATTTCAATCATCCGTTTTTGATAGCATACCCTATGAAGTGCAAGCAAAAGCATTGCTTAAAGATATTGATATCACTGCATCTTTTAAAGTGTACTTTAATAAAATGGTAAATATTTACAAAAACCAAGAAACGGAGCAGCTTACCCAGTTAATGGCAGATACTACTTTTAGTGGTGGCGAAAATGATGATATGCTATTAAAAAATAGGAATGAGAACTGGGTGAAGCAATTAAAAGCTATTTTGAAAGAGAAAAATATTTTTATGGGTGTAGGAGCCGCCCATTTGTTTGGAAAAGATGGATTGATCGTATTATTGAGGAAAGAGGGTTACACTATTAGGGGGATAGAGAATAAATAGTTCATAATTTTAATGTATCAAAAAATTTAAAAGATAAGCATGAAAGTAACATTGGAAAGAGTAAACGACAACTTTCACTTTCAACTAAAAAATGAACGTGGCTTTGTAGTAGATGTAGATAACAAAATTGAATTTGGTGGCGATGGTTTGGGAGCAAGCCCCATGGAATTGGTTTTGATGGGTGTAGCAGGTTGTAGTGGTATAGATATGATTACGATTCTTAAAAAGCAACGCCAAGAAATTACTTCTTTTAAAGCGGATGTGGAAGGTGTTCGGGTGCAAATAGATGAGGCAAAACCATTTAAGGAAATAAATGTAACCTTTTTTTTGGAAGGCACTATTGATGCAGAAAAAGCAAAGAGAGCGGCAGAATTATCGTTTACAAAATATTGCTCTGTTACTAAAACCGTGGAACCAACTGCTACCATACACTATAAAGTTGTTTTAAATAATATTGAATTATGAATGAATCCCATGTTGGTTTTGAGACAGATGCAATCCGAAATCAAATAGATAGAACGCAATACCAAGAACACTCTGTTCCACTATACCTTACCTCTAGTTTTATTTTTGAAGATGCAGAAGATATGCGAGCATCTTTTAGTGAAGAAAAAGAAAGAGATATTTATACAAGATATGGTAATCCAAATAATACCGAGTTTATAAATAAAATTTGTGTGATGGAGGGTGCAGAAGCTGGGTTTGCTTTTGCTACAGGCATGGCTGCAGTGTATTCTACATTTGCTGCATTATTGCAATCGGGCGATCACATTGTTTCTGCTAGCAGTGTATTTGGAGCTACACATACACTCTTTACAAAGTATTTTCCAAAATGGAATATTGAAACTTCTTATTTTAGTGTAAATGAGCCAGCAAGTATAGAAGGTTTGATTAAGCCAAATACAAAAATCATTTATGCAGAATCGCCTTCCAACCCAGCAGTAGATATTTTAGATTTGGAGTTCTTGGGCGCTATCGCAAAAAAGTACAACCTTATTTTAATTATTGATAACTGTTTTGCTACACCTTACATTCAGAACCCTGTAAAATTTGGTGCGCATTTGGTTATTCACTCCGCTACAAAACTAATAGATGGGCAGGGTAGGGTATTGGGTGGTATTACTGTAGGTATTAAAGCGTTGATT
>JANMGS010000808.1:0-3561 GCA_031374745.1 Ferruginibacter sp.
CAAAAAAGCTGGGTATTCCTATTATAAAGAGAAGCGATTTGCTTGCCCTTATTGCTGCGAGTAAAAGAACGATTGCAGTAGGAGGTACCTCCGGCAAAAGTACAACGGGTGGTATGTTGTTCCAAATATTAGAAACGGCTGGTTATGGGCCTGGCATCATTAGCGGAGCAGGCTTGGTAAGTATTATAAAACAGGGAAAAATAGGAAATGCCAAAGTTGGAAAAGGAGATTGGCTGGTGATAGAAGCAGATGAAAGTGATGGCTCCATTGTAAAATACCATCCCGAAATTGGGTTGTTGTTGAACATAGATAAAGATCACCAGGAGATAGATGAATTGCTAGATATTTTTGCAACTTTTAGAAAAAATACAACAGGCGCTTTTGTTGTAAATCGTTCAAATAAATTATCGGCTACACTTTCCAATAATAGTGAAAATGATTTTTCTTCTGATGAAAATGCTGCAGGTTTTGTTGCGGACAATCTTATTCAAAATGGCATGAATATTAGTTTTACCATAAACGATACGCCTTTTCATCTAAAAACAATTGGTAAACACAATATGGAAAATGCGTTGGCTGCGGCTGCCATTGCAAGTATTATTGGAATATCATTGGAGCAATCAGCCAAAGGATTGGAAGCCTATGAAGGAATCTATAGGAGACATCAATTATTGGGAGAAAAGAATGGCATAAAAGTAATTGATGATTATGCACACAACCCTGCTAAATGTGCGGCTTCCATAAGTGCCTGCCAACCCATTTCTCCCAAAGTAATTGCTTGGTTTCAGCCCCATGGCTATGGCCCTACTCGTTTTTTAAAAAATGATTTTGTAAAAGAAATTGCTCATGCATTGCGACCACAAGATGAAATATGGATGAGCGAAATATTTTATGCAGGAGGTACTGCAGTGAAAGATATTTCGGCAAATGATCTGATAACTGAAATAAGCGCCTTGGGTAAAAACGCTTTTTTTGTAGACGATAGAAAAGATTTATTGCAGGCCATACGCCCTCATTTTACAGAGGATTGTGTGTTGTTGTTAATGGGTGCTCGTGACCCTGCGTTGGAAACTTTTAGTAAAAATTTATACGAACAATTGTAAATATGCACAACGCAATACTTTTTATACATATTGCCCAGCTTGTAAATGTAAGGGATAGAAATGAGCTACTGAGAGGTACAGCTTTGGCCAATCTTCCCATTATTGAAGATGCATTTTTATTAATTGAAAATGGTTTGATAGTGGACTTTGGTGCCATGTTTGAATTGGAAATAAAAGTGCCACAGTTTCCTAAAAATGTAATGGATGTAAGTGGACAAATTGTTATGCCTACTTGGTGCGATAGTCATACCCACCTTGTATTTGCTGGCAGTAGGGAAAACGAATTCGTGGATAAGATAAATGGATTAACCTATGCAGAAATTGCTGCCAAAGGAGGAGGAATTTTAAACTCTGCTAAAAAACTACAAGAAACAGCTGAAGAAGATTTGTACGAAGCTGCAAGAATACGATTAAATGAATTGGCAGCATTGGGAACGGGTGCAATAGAGATTAAGAGTGGCTATGGATTAAATGTAGCCGGAGAATTAAAAATGCTCCGTGTAATAAAAAAATTGAAGGAGAATTCAAGCCTAATTATTAAAGCCACTTTTCTTGCAGCGCATACTTATCCGCTGGAGTACAAAGAAAATCACAGAGGCTATATTGACTTGATAAAAAACGAGATGCTACCCATTATTGCCAAAGAGCAATTGGCAGATTACATAGATGTTTTTTGCGAAACAGGTTTTTTCTCGCCTGAAGAGACAGATGAAATTTGCAAAGCGGGCATAGCATATGGATTAAAACCAAAATTACACGTAAACCAATTAAACAGTATTGGAGGTATAGAAATAGGAATTGTCAATGATGCCGTTTCATTAGACCATTTAGAAACATTGACGGAAAACGAAATAGAACTACTTGGGAAATTTGAAGGTTGCAGTAGTTTATTACCTACGGCCGCCTTTTTTTTACGTATGCATTACCAACCTGCACGTGCACTCATAAACGCTGGTGCGGCTGTGGTGCTAGCGTCCGATTATAATCCGGGCTCATCTCCATCAGGCAATATGAATTTTGTAGCTGCATTGAGTTGTATACAAATGAAAATGCTTCCCGAAGAAGTTATCAATGCGGCAACCATCAATGGCGCTTATGCGATAGAATCTGAAAAAGAAACCGGTTCTATTATGATAGGTAAAAGGGCTGATTTGATTTTTACAAAAAAAATACCATCCATTAGCTATTTGTTTTATAGCTTTAGTATGAATAATATTGATAAGGTAATGCTGAAAGGGGAGTGGGTTTAATGAAAATTTTTTAACTAACAGTCTATCTCGTAGTAATTGTTGTATAAACTACGCAATTGCTCGGTCTTAAAAACTTAAACATGAAACATTTTAAATTTTACACAAAGAAGGAATTAATCTCACTTACAAAACCCCGACGCTTTGAGACAAAACTGGGCGAACGTATGCAATGCTTGCAAAAAGGCGAATGGCCAAATGTATTGCAAGAATCTTCGGCAAAGTATGTTATCATTGGTATTCCTGAAGATTTAGGCGTGCGTGCAAATAGCGGAATAGGAGGTGCAGATACAAATTGGTATCCTTTTGTGAATGCTTTTTTAAATATTCAAAGCAATGATTTTTGTAGCGGAGAAGATATTTTGTTATTGGGTGATTTTGATTTTGGTGATATCAAATATCTAATTGAAAACAATGCATTGAGTGAAGAAGAGAAGATAAATGCATATCGACATGCTGTAAACACAATAGATGAAGAAGTAGAGCGATTGATAAAAACAGTCGTGGAGGCTGGTAAATTTCCTATTGTTATTGGTGGTGGTCATAACAATGCATATCCATTAATCAAAGGAGTTTCCAAAGGATTATTAAAGAATGGAAAAATTCCTTTGGCACAAATTAATGTTATCAATTTAGATGCCCATACGGATTATAGAACCATGGAGGGACGCCACAGTGGCAATGCTTTTCGTTATGCAGAATCAAACGGCTTCTTAGGTAAGTACAGTATGGTTGGTATTCAAGAAAACTATATTCCGCAAAATGTATTAGTAGATGTACAGTCTAACCCTTTTTTGCAATTCACCTCTTATGAAGATATTTTTTTAAGGGAAAGAAAGAGTTTTATTCAGGCAGTAGGGCAGGCGGTAGATTTTACATCGGATAATTATACTGGCATTGAGTTAGATATTGATTGCGTGAGAAATGCCCTAAGCAGTGCCCACAGCCCAGCAGGCATAAGTGTGTTACTTGCTAGGCAATATATGACCTATGCTGCTCGTCATTCCAAAGCTGTATACTTACATATTTGCGAAGCTGCCTCTCAACTTACCGATGGACGCAAAGATGAAACCACTGGAAAATTATTGAGCTATTTGGTTAGTGATTTCGTAAAAGGGATGAATGAGCGCTAAAGTTATTTTTGTTAAATAAATGCACCGGTATAGTCAAAAGATTACTAAGCGCCCTGCCTTTGCCAGCTCGGAAGTAAG
>JANMGS010000823.1:0-3998 GCA_031374745.1 Ferruginibacter sp.
AGCTTACCTTAATGAGTGAGAGTTTAAGAAATGATGGAAGAATTTGGGTTCCTTTAAAGCAAAACGATACACGTAAAGGTTACGATATTCCAGAAAATGAAAGAGATTATTATTTAGAAAGAAGATACCCAGCATTTGGCAATTTAGTTCCAAGAGATGTAGCTAGTCGTGCAGCAAAAGAGCGTTGCGATGCAGGCTATGGTGTGGGAACAACAAAAATGGCTGTATTTCTAGATTTTGCAGATGCAATAAAAAGATACGGGAAAATAGAAGCGGGTAAAAAAGGTATTACCGATATGCCCGAAGCAGAAATAATTGCCATAGGAAAATCGGTTGTGGCAGAGAAATACGGTAATCTTTTTGATATGTATGCAAAGATTACAGGCGAAGATCCTTACTCTATGCCAATGCGCATTTACCCTGCTGTGCATTATACCATGGGAGGGCTTTGGGTAGATTATGAATTGCAAACGACCATAAAAGGCTTGTACGCATTGGGCGAAGCAAACTTTAGCGATCATGGTGCAAACCGATTGGGCGCTTCTGCTTTGATGCAAGGATTGGCAGATGGTTATTTTGTAATACCCTATACTTTGGGTAATTATTTGGCAGATGAAATACGCAATGCAGCCATAGATACAAACCAACAGGCTTTTGTAGATGCTGAAAATGCGGTGAGCGAAAGAATAAACAAATTGTTGAATATAAAAGGAAAACAAACGGTAGAAAGTTTTCACAAGCGCTTGGGTAAAATAATGTGGGATAAATGTGGAATGGCTAGAAATGAAGCAGGATTGAAAGAAGCCATTGCTGAAATAAGGGCTTTGAAAAAAGAATTTTGGAGTGATGTATTGGTACCTGGGGAAGTAAATGAAATGAATCCAGAATTAGATAAAGCTGGTAGGGTAGCCGATTTTATTGAACTTGGAGAGCTTATGTGCCTTGATGCTTTAGACAGAAATGAAAGTTGTGGTGGCCATTTTAGAGAAGAAAGCCAAACGGAAGACGGTGAAGCAAAACGAGATGATGTAAACTATGCTTATGTGGCAGCCTGGGAAAGCAAAGGTGAAAGTGATTGGCAATTGCACAAGGAGGAATTGAGTTTTGAAATAGTGAAACCTACACAGCGTTCTTATAAATAATGGTTTAATAAAAAATATGTTGCTTACCGATGGCGTTCTAGTAGATTTATTGAAACAGGCATATTCTGCTGAAAAAGCGGCGGCTTTCGCATATCAAGGTCATGCAAAATCTATAAAGAGTATTGAAGAAAAGAAAGCTATAAGGCAAATTGAAATAGACGAATGGAACCATAGAAGAGAAGTATTGCTGTTGATGAATACTTATCAAATAGAAGTTTCAAAATGGTATGAATTAAAAAACTATGTAATTGGTAAAACAATACATATAGGTTGTTTTGTAATAGGATGGTTTATGCCGTTTTATTTTGCAGGCAATTTAGAAAGTGGAAATGTGTGCGAATATGTGCGTATGAAAAGACTTTTCAACTCTTTGAATATAACAGAACACGACGAAGTGTTGTACGAAATGAGTTTAAAGGAAAAAGAACACGAAGTATATTTTTATGAAAAGATAAAAAATCATAAATGGCTTCCTTTTTTCGAGAAAATATTTTCGTGGGGTAAGAAGAGTAAGAATGATATAGAAATAGATAAAGGATTTAAGATAGAAGATACAAATGGTTATTGTAAAAATTATAGAGAAAAGGTAAAATAATTTTTATTGATATAAACAATGCAACAATAAAACAATTCGAAGTATGGAGCATTATCACATGAATTTGACCCTAAAAGTTTGGCGTCAAAAAAACAACAAGGCAAAGGGTAGTTTTGAAACCTACCAGGTAAAAGACATTTCTAGCGAAATGAGTTTTTTAGAAATGTTTGATGTTTTAAATGAGCAATTAATCGTAGAAGGCAAATCACCCATTGCATTTGACCATGATTGTAGGGAAGGAATTTGTGGCATGTGTAGCATGCACATTAATGGAGAAGCACATGGCCCTTGGAAACAAAACACCACTTGCCAGCTACATATGCGAGCTTTTAAAGATGGTGACACAATTGTTGTAGAGCCTTGGCGTAGTTCTGCTTTTCCTGTGTTAAAAGATTTGACGGTAGATCGTTCATCATTTGATAGAATTATTGAAGCCGGCGGGTATATAAGTGTAAATACAGGCAATGCGGTTGATGCCAATGCAATTCCTATAGACAAAAAGAATGCAGATGAAGCATTTATGGCAGCGGCTTGCATTGGTTGTGGCGCTTGTGTGGCCACTTGTATAAATGGCAGTGCCATGCTTTTTGTAGGAGCAAAAATTTCTCAATTGGCTTTATTGCCTCAGGGAGGACCAGAAAGAGAGAGCCGTGCGTTGAATATGGTGGCGCAGATGGATAAAGAAGGCTTTGGTAACTGTACCAATACCTATGCTTGCGAAGCACAATGTCCTAAAGGTATTTCGGTAGCCAACATTGCAAGAATGAACAAAGAGTATATTGGTGCTGGGTTTGCTACAGAGGCATAATATATTTTAAGCATTTTATTTTTAATGGTTTGATGGTATCCATCAGACCATTTATTTTTTGGCGTATCTATTTTAATACAACACTTGTATGAAAACCAGCAGTTGTAGCAAACGATTAGCGGTATTTGAACAATGATGGCAAAAGTTAATTTTAGTGTTTTATACCAACTTTACCGCAGCATATTTGTAGATACAGCCGTCTTATCTAAAAATCGTATTTTCAAGGTATATTCACTACATAAAATAGCATTATAAACTTATTAAAATCATATCTCAGAAAAAGCCTTTTACAAAAAATAGCTATTTTTTTTGTGTGCATTTTTATTGCCCCATTTTCATTCTCGCAAATTCTTTCTACTACTATTTCTAATCTTCGAAATAAGAAATTAGCGGTACAATTTCCCATACAAAAAATAGATAGCTTAAGTATTGCACCAGGTACACTAAGTATTGAAGGCATTTCTATAAATATGTACCATACAGATGAAGTAAACGGTTCCATCATTTGGAAACTGAAGCCTCCTTTTGATAGCATAAATGTTTCATACCGTGTATTTCCTTTTAAATTAAATGCAGTTACACGTAGAATGGATTATGAATTGGTTAAAAATAGATTCAAGGCAGAAAATCCATTTGTTGTTTTAAATAATTCAAAGCAAACTAATCCATTTTTTAATTTTGGTACAATTCGCACAGACGGTAGCTTTGGAAGGGCTATTTCATTTGGCAATAGCCAAGATGCTGTTGTAAATAGTACATTGAATTTACAATTGAGTGGATTTATAGCAGATAGTATCGAAATTACTGCTGCAGTTACCGATAATAATATTCCCATTCAACCAGAAGGAAATACCCAAGATTTAAGGGATTTTGATCGTATCTTTTTTCAAGCAAAAAAGAAAAATTGGCAAGTAAGTTTGGGTGATCTAGATATAAGAGAAACGCAGCATTATTTTCTGAATTTCTACAAACGTGTACAAGGTATTTCCATATCGGTCGATAATAAAATAGGCAAAAATCTTTCCAATTCATTGCGGGTAAGTGGGGCAGTAGCCAAAGGGAAGTTTACCAGAAATATTTTACCCATTATAGAAGGGAACCAAGGCCCATACAGGCTTGTAGGAGCCAATAATGAATTGTATTTTGTAATACTTGCCAATACGGAACGGGTTTTTATAGATGGTATAAAAATGGAAAGGGGAGAAGATGAAGATTATGTAATAAACTACAATACCGCTGAAATTACATTTACGCCAAAGCGGCTTATCACCAAAGACCTAAGGATACAAGTAGAATTTGAATACTCGGATCGTAATTATCTAAATGCCCAATTGTTTTTAAATGACGATATTAAGCTTGGTAAAAAGCTGCAAATTTCTTTGGGTGCTTTTTCCAATATTGATTCAAAAAACTCGGCAATAGACCAAGTATTAGACACACCAGAAAAACAATT
>JANMGS010000853.1:0-1842 GCA_031374745.1 Ferruginibacter sp.
CTTACTGCTCTTTTTATTACCGCAAAAACATCTGTACCGGTTTACAATAAATTATTCAATACAAAAATAGCCCCGCCAGAAGATATAGAATTTGCCTACAACAAAATTGTAGTATTGGTTGCCATTATCATTGGCCTTTTAACCGCCGCCACACAATATCTAAAGTACAAGAACACAGCCAAAGCTGACTTCTTAAAAAAGATTTGGGTACCTACCATTATAGCAGCCATCATCATGTTGTTGCTTTCCATTTTTTATCCATTTACCTATTACAAAAATGGCACAGGCTTTTTAATAGCCATTTACTTTGCAGCTTTTGCAGCCATTTATTCTTTTATTGCCAATGCCATGTATATATGGACGGTGCAAAAAGGAAAAATACTAAAAGCAGGCAGCCCCGTTGCCCATGCTGGTTTTATGCTTATGATTGTAGGAATACTTATTTCATCTGCCAATAAAGAAATTATAAGCAGCAGCAATAGCAACGGCATTGTATTGCCTGGTGTAGGCAAAGATCCCATGACAAAAAAAGACGATAACCCTAGGGATAATTTGACATTGCTAAGGCAAGTACCTACTACGCTTGGCGATTACCAAGTAACTTTTATAAAAGACTCTGCCGGCACCGAAAAAGGACGAAAATTCTATCAATTGTCATTCGACAGAAAAGACAGTGCCAGTAAAAAGACCAAGGAGCATTTTATATTGCAGCCCGATGTGTATTTGATGAAGGGCAATAATATGAGTAGCAATCCAGATACAAAATCATATTTACACAAAGATATCTTTACCTATGTTTCTTATGCGGTAAACAAAGCAACCGATGTAGTAGATGACACTGCAAAGTTTACACAAGTATCAATGAACTTTGGTGATACAGCTTTTTACAGCAATGGCGTATTTGTGTTAGATACGGTTATAAACAATCCCAATGCAGCAAAAACAGCCGATGGAGGAATACCACAATTTGCCCTTACCGCAAAAATTAGCATCACTTCCAAAGACAACAAGCATTTTCATGCAAACCCTATGCTTACGCTCATAGATAGCAATTTCATCAATCATATAGACGATACGGTGTATGCCCAAAATTTGTATGTGCGTTTTATGGGAGTAGATGATAACAAAAAGGTACTTATAGGCATAAAAGAATCCGACAAACTGATAGATTATGTAACGGTGAAAGCTTTTATTTTCCCCATGATAAATCTGGTATGGCTCGGTTTAGTAATAATGGCAGCCGGTATTATCTTAAGCATGTTGCAGCGAGGCAATTTCAGTAAAATGCAATCCCGTATTATTTTGGTAGCCGCTACAGGTTTTGTGTTTTACATGTTCTTGTTGGCAAATGCATAAGCAGTTTTGGGGTTGTGGGAATATAACATAACCAAGCATTTGTTAGGCGTACTGAGGGCTGCACTAGAACTACGTTAGCGGAAATTTATCGTAGCTATATATTTATTGAAGGAAATATTAAAAAAAGTAAATGATAGGCAAAAAACTAATTATCGTTATTTTCTTAGGACTATGTTTTATCGAAATAACGGCACAGGACAAATTTTTAAGTAGTATAACAGAAGCAAAAGACTTATCAAAGAAGGTTTCTCAATTGTTTGTTGAGAACAAGATTCAGGAGCTATTTAAAACCCTGAGGCAATATTGGCCTATTCCAGATAATGAAATAGATGTTTTAGAGGAAAAGACTATTAAGGCGCTGAACGTGACGGACCTAAGATTTGGAAAAAGGGAAGAAGTAATAAAAGTCAAAGAAGAAACTATAAAAGAAATAGCCATTAGAGAAACTTATTTGGTTAAATATCAAAATACCGCCATCAGATTAAT
>JANMGS010000003.1:0-4986 GCA_031374745.1 Ferruginibacter sp.
AGTAATCATTGGAAAAAATGGTTGGGAACAAATTGTGGACTTTAAATTAGACGAAGCAGAGCAAGCAGCTTTTGCAAAAAGTGCCGATGCTGTGAGGAGTATGAACAGTGTATTGAGTACGTTGAGTATTTAGAGGTTCAAGAGGTTCAAAAAGTTCAAAAGGTTTATGATGTTTAATAGGTTCATAAAGTTTAGAACACTTCAGTAAGTTATACTAAAAAATCTAATCGGCTAAAAACTGATTCGATTTTTTTATAAAGTTTGATTTGAAAAAATTATTAATTATTCATTACAAATTATTCATTATAAATTATTAACTAAACCCTTCTACCAACATTTCCTTGTTTATTTTTAGTACCAATCCTTGTAACACTTTCCCAGGTCCACATTCTGTAAAATTCGTAGCACCGTCGGCAATCATTGCTTGCACACATTGTGTCCATTTTACAGGGCCGATAAGTTGTGCTATTAAATTTTCTTTTATTTGTGTAGCATCTGTAACAGCCATGGCTACTACGTTTTGGTAAACCGCACAACTTGGGGTATTAAAATGTGTACTGTTTATAGCGGCCGCCAACTCTTCTCTTGCAGGAGCCATTAAAGGAGAGTGAAATGCGCCACCAACAGGCAGTACCAAGGCACGCTTTGCACCCGCTTCTTTCATGCGTTCGCAGGCTACCTCTATCCCTTTAAGCGAACCGCTTATTACCAACTGGCCAGGACAATTGTAATTTGCAGCAACTACCACTTCGCCTGTTTCTTGCACAATAGATGCACATATTTCTTCTACTTTGTCATCTGCTAAATTTAATACAGCAGCCATTGTACTAGGGTTTGCTTCGCATGCTTTTTGCATGGCGCTCGCACGCACCGCAACCAACCGCAAAGCATCTGCAAATTGCAATGTACCATTTGCTACCAAAGCTGAGAACTCTCCAAGTGAATGACCAGCTACCATATCAGGTTTTGCCGCATCAATGTTTTTAAATGCGGCTACTGAATGAATAAATATGGCAGGTTGTGTAATATTGGTTTGCTTAAGTTCCTCATCGGTTCCAGTGAACATGGTGTCGCTTATGCGAAAGCCGAGTATATCGTTTGCTTGCTCGAACAAAAGTTTTGATGCTTCATTGCTATCGTATAAGTTTTTGCCCATGCCACTAAATTGGGCGCCTTGGCCAGGAAAGATGTAAGCGTGTTTCATATGTTGATCCTTAAATGGTTAAATGACATATCCACCATTAGATGGATTAAGTTGTTTAAATGTACTACAAATCAAAAATATATTTTAAATTTGAATTATGGATTCAGTAGATAAAATATTTGAACCTGAAAAATACACTTATTCGCAATATAAACTTTGGGAAGGTGATTGGGAGCTTATTAAAGGGTATCCTCATGCTATGAGCCCGTCTCCAAAAAAAAGCCATAATAGATTCTCAGGTAAATTCTATAGGTTAATAGGAAATATTTTGGAAAGCACAAGCATTAAATGTGATTGTGAGGTTTTCTATGAAATTGACTGGGTAATAGATGAATACAATGTAGTAAGACCAGATGTGATGATTGTATGCGGAAATTCAGTTGACGAAATACAAACATTTCCGCCCACCATTATTTTAGAAACTGCTTCGCCTTCTACAATTATAAAAGACAGGAATACCAAATTCAGTTTGTATGAAATGTGTGGAGTTAAATATTATATAATGGCAGACCCACAAAAAAAATCTGTTGAAGTATATGAACTATTCGATAATAAATATCGCCAAACAACCACTACAGATTTTATACTTACACCGCAATGTAGCATACAATTTGATGTGTTTAATATGTGGGATTAATGTAATTTATTTGTTATTAGTTTTAAAAACTCACTTCTTGTTTGGTGCTTTTCAAACTCTCCACAAAATGCAGAAGTGGTAGTAGAAGAATTTTGTTTACCCACCCCACGCATCATCATACACAAATGGTTCGCCTCTACAACAACGGCTACTCCAAGCGGATTCAACGTTTCTTTTATTACGTCCATTATTTGATGTGTTAATCTTTCTTGTACTTGTAATCTGCGTGCAAAAACATCTACTACACGAGCAATTTTGCTAAGCCCTGTAATATATCCGTTTGGTATGTAAGCTACATGCGCTTTCCCAAAAAATGGTAACATATGGTGTTCGCACATGCTATACAATTCTATGTCTTTCACAATTACCATCTCACTCATTTCTTCATGAAATTTTGCAGACTCTAAAATTGCTTTTGCATCTTGGCTATAGCCTTGTGTAATAAATTGCATTGCTTTTGCAATACGCTCAGGTGTTTTCAACAGACCTTCACGTTCTGCATCTTCACCCAATAATTTAATATTGTCTTTATAGTTTTTTATTAAACCTTCAGTTATATCTTGGTCGTAACTCTCTACTCTTTTATATGCCATGTTTTTTATTTTTAATTTGGTGCTATCTATTTCAAATCTGTTTTCACGATTTGTACAGGCTATTAGTTACTGCTACATAACAATAAAGACAATTCTTACAACTTGTGATAATTAGATTGTTGTTTACATTTACCAAAACGGGGGCCATTAAATATTTAAATTTTATCAAACCATTGATAACGATCTACGCTGGATATTCCACAAAATTTCGTTCTGTTTCATATAGCCTTAATTTTAGTTCTAGCTTATCATCTATTTCTGGTCTCAACAAATTAAAGATCGCAATTACAATGTTTTCTGCAGTTGGATTTGTATTTTTAAATTCTACGCAATCTTCATTCAAATTTTTATGATCAAACCGATCAACGATTTTTTCTTTGATGATATCACTCAATTTTTTGGTATCCATCACATAACCAGTTTCTGTATCTGGTACACCAATTACTTGTACAGTTAAATCATAATTATGTCCGTGAAAATGCGGGTTATTACATTTACCAAATACTTCTTTATTTTTTGCATCATCCCAATTGGGGTTGTGCAAACGATGGGCGGCATTAAAATGCTCTTTTCTAAAAACGGAAACTCGATTCAATGAAGTATTATTTTAATTATAGATTTCATTTTAAAATACGTATTTTTTATAAAGTCAGATTCCTATAACAAAAAACCAAACTTTAAGGGATCAATTTTAACCGAAATACTCAACATATATCCTATCAGTTTCATACAATTTTAATGCATGTAATGTAACTGTAGTAGGTAAATTTGGCACCAACTGGTTCCATATACCAATAACTAGATTCTCAATAGAACATAATTTGCCCTTCATAAAATTTACTTCTACATTCAGGTTTTTATGATCTAATAAATCGGTAACATGTTCTTTAATAATTGAACTTAATTTTTTTGCATCGTAAACAAATCCAGTTTCTTCATTTGGAATGCCTTTTATGGTAACATGTAGATTGAAATTATGTCCATGCCAATTTTCATTGGCACACTTGCCAAAAATTTCTTCGTTTTTCTCTCGGCTCCAATTTGGGTTAAAAAGTTTGTGAGCGGCATTAAAATGCTCTATTCTTGTAATATATACCATTGTAAAATTCTAAATTTCTTTGCAAAGGTAGCAGCTAATATTAACAAAGTAAAACCCTAGTAATTAACTTTACCAAATGAAGATTTTAGTAACAGCAGCCACTGAATTAGAAATAGCCCCATTTATAGCCCAAAACACGAATGTAGATGTGCTTATCTCTGGTGTGGGTGCTCCTGAATGTATGTATGCACTTACCAAGCAATTACTAAAAAATAAATACGATTATGCCCTGCAAGCAGGTATAGCAGGTACCTTCAAAAATATGTTTCCATTAGGAGAAACTTTTGCAGTAAAATCGGATGTATTTGCAGATATTGGTATTCAAGAAAAAATGGATTTTTTTACGCTTTTCGAAAAAGAATTTATGGATGCAGATAAACTGCCATACTCAAAAGGGCGTTTGTTAAATGCGGGGATTAACAATTTTTCTTTGCCTTTTGTACAAGCCATCACTGTAAACACTGTTTCAGATAATTTTGAGCAAACGGACATGTTTAGAAAAAAATACGATGCGGATATTGAAAGTATGGAAGGAGCCGCTTTTCATTATGTGTGTATACAGGAGAATATACCTTTTTTGCAGTTAAGGAGCATTAGTAATTTTGTTGGAGAGCGTATTAAAACAAATTGGAAAATGAAAGAAGCCATTGAAAGCCTAAATGAAAATTTAATAAGAATTATAAATGAGTTTAGAGGTATAGATGTTTAGGGTTTAGACCATATTTCTTACAATCTAAACTTCTAAACCCTAAACCTCGAAACTTTACTTCATGTACAAACAAATAATCCCAATCGGTTTTTCCCCTTGCCCAAATGATACTTTTATTTTTGATGCATTGGTAAACCAAAAGATAGATACAGGAAACTTACAATTTGAGCCAGTGCTGGAAGATGTGCAAACCCTTAACAAATGGGCTATCGAAGGAAAATTGATGGTTACAAAATTGAGTTATGGTGTACTTCCATTGGTTTTAGATACCTATCATTTATTGAACAGTGGTAGTGCGCTGGGAAGGGGAGTAGGGCCATTATTAATTGCAAATTCTGATGTAGGAATTAGAAAAGTAGAAGATTGTTTGATTGCTATTCCAGGAGAAAATACAACAGCACATTTATTATTTTCATTGGCATATCCAACAGCAAAGAATAAAATATTTTTGAGGTACGATGAAATAGAAAATTTTGTCTTAGATGGGAAAGGGCTAGGCGTAATTATTCATGAGAATAGATTTACTTATGCAGAAAAAGGACTAATAAAAATGATGGATTTGGGTGATTATTGGGAAAAGGAAACTGGCTTTGCCATTCCCCTTGGTGGTATTGTGGTAAAGAAAACGGTACAACCAATGATACAAAAACAAATTGAGTTGCTAATAAGGAAAAGCATTGAGTTTGCATTTACCCATTATCCTGAACTGAACGATTAAATACGTAGCCATGCGCTAGAAATGAG
>JANMGS010000476.1:0-10713 GCA_031374745.1 Ferruginibacter sp.
GAGGCACTCTACAGCGATTTAGGTCATTGCGGTAGGGCAAACATCAGGTATAGCTGGATTGCAGTTAAAATCTGCTTAGTCCTCAATTATTTGGGTCAAGGGGCTTACTTACTTAGTCATAATAATAAAATGATTTTTGCCACCAAAGAACTTTTGGAAGCGCATGGGGGCGAATTTGCAAAAGCAAATCCATTGGCACAAGTAATGCAAAATCCTTTTTATAGTTTAATGCCGCATTGGTTTTTAATAGCAGGCGTTAGCATTGCAACACTTGCAGCCATTATTGCTAGTCAGGCTTTAATAAGTGGTTCGTTTACTTTAATAAGTGAAGCCATTCGCCTAAATCTTTGGCCTCGGATGAAAATTAATTATCCATCCGAAGCAAAAGGCCAATTGTATATCCCTGGCATCAACACGTTATTATTTATAGGTTGTTGTACCATCGTTTTATATTTTAAAACATCTGGTGCCATGGGTGCAGCTTACGGCTTGGCCATTACTTTGTGTATGCTTGCTACTACCATTTTGGTTTCCAATTTTATGGTATCCAGGCGTATTAATCCAATTTTAATTTATTTATTCTTGGCCGTTTTCCTTACCATCGAAATCGCATTTTTAATAGCCAATTTAGATAAATTTCCGCATGGTGGTTATGTGGCTTTAATAGTAGGCGGATTGCTTTTTGTAGTAATGTATATCTGGTATAGGGCAAGAAAAATTAAGAACCGTTATGTGGAATTTGTACGGGTAGAAGAGTATGTACCTAAAATTGAAGAATTAAGCAATGATACTTCCGTACCTAAGTATGCTACTCATCTTGTATACCTTACCAGTGCAGATAACCCCAAGGAGATAGAACATAAAATTTTATATAGTATGCTTAGCGGTAAGCCAAAGCGTGCAGATATTTATTGGTTTGTACACGTAGATACCCTCGATGATCCATACACATGCGACTACTCCGTAACGCACATTATACCAAATGATATCATAAGAGTAGAATTTAGACTTGGCTTTAGAATAGCTCCTAGGATAAATCTTATGTTTAAAAGAGTAGTAGAAGATTTGGTTGCAAACCGGGAAGTAAATATTACCAGCAGATATGATAGCCAACAAAGGAATAATGTAGTAGGCGATTTCCAATTCATTGTAATGGAAAAATTCCTTAGTCAAGATAATGAATTACCGTTCTTTGAGCGGCTAATAATGAGAGGCTATTTCTGGATTAAAGAAATATCGTTGAGCGAAGAAAAAGGATTTGGGCTAGAGCAAAGCAATGTAATGGTAGAGAAATTTCCATTGGTAGTAGCACCCATCGGTAAATTAAAAATGAAAAGGGTTTTTCACAATGAGGAGGAAGGGTATTAGAAAGTAGATTTGAGATGTAAGATTTTAGATTTTAGAAAACAACTCTTTACGCTTTATACAATTTAATAGAATTTGTAGAACCCCAATGGCGGCTTTCAGCCCCATTGGCGGTTAGAAATTAAATATAAAAAAATAAAATTTTCCAGCCTCATAAGAAGTTAGAGACAACATTTGTTTTGAAACAAATTTTCATTAAATAAAAATTGAAATACAAATGCTTTCCATAACAGCATCTGAACTACAAAAAAAACTACGGCTGGCAGAAAGTATAGTTTTAATAGATGTAAGAGAATCCTTCGAGCATGATGATTTTAATATTGGAGGTATCCTCATACCCATGAATACCGTATTCGAACAAATAGAAAAAATACCTACAAATAAAACGGTTGTGTTATATTGTGCAAAAGGAATTCGCAGTGCTATTGTTATTCAGCGTTTAGAAGAAAAATATGGGTATACCAACCTTATAAATCTTAGTGGCGGTATGGGTGCATGGCGAAAGCTTACGGGCGAATAATTTTGTAACCATCAATTGCTTTTGTTGAACACTACACTAATCTATATCATTATTGGCTATTTTGTTTTGCTGGCGCTTGTGTACATAATACAAGAGCGATTTATTTTTAAACCAGAAAAGCTCAAACAAAATTTTGCTTATAAATACGATACCCCTTTTGAAGAATTGTTTTTTGATGTGGAGCCTGGTGTTCGAATAAATGGCTTACACTTCACCGTAAAAAATCCCTTGGGATTGGTACTTTATTTTCATGGAAATTCGAGGAGCATTAAAGGTTGGGCAAAATATGCAAAAGATTTTTTGCGCTATAAATATGATGTGGTGCTGGTAGATTACAGGGGCTTTGGCAAAAGTACAGGAAAGCGCAACGAAGAAGATATGCTTACCGATATGCAATTCGTGTATGATACACTTACCAAAAAATTTGAAGAGCAGCATTTGATTGTATATGGTCGTAGCCTTGGTAGCGGCTTCGCTGCCAAAATAGCAAGCGATAACAGCCCTCGGTATCTAATTTTAGATGCACCTTATTTTAATTTTGCAAAATCCATGGAGCGCTTTATTCCAATAATGCCTATACGCTACATCATACGCTACAAGTTGCAAACAAATAAATGGATAAATAAGGTGAAATGTCATACCTATATTTTGCATGGCACCAAAGATTGGTTGATACCCATTAGCAATAGCGAAAAATTACAAGCACTTAATCCAAAGAAAATAACCTTGCTACGCATAGTAGGCGGGGGGCATAATAACCTACCTTCTTTTAATGAATACCATAATTTCTTAAGAGATGTTTTACAATACTAATTCTTCGCAATGACAATCAATAAAACAAAAATAATTCGCTGGCTAAAAATTATTATTCTGTTGTATGCAGCTATAGGAATTGCACTGTATTATTTGCAGGATAAATTTATTTTTCATCCCCAAAAATTAGATAGTAGTTACCAGTATAAATTTGATGGGCGTTTTGAAGAAATGAATATTCCTTTTAACGAAACAGATACGATGAATTTGATCAAATTTTTTCCAGAAGATTCAATGAGTAGGGGAGTGGTTATTTATTATCATGGTAATAAAAATAATATTAACCATTATGCAGCATATACAAAACCATTTACCAAACTAGGCTACGAAGTATGGATGGAAGATTACCCAGGTTTTGGTAAAAGTACCGGCGAAATAACCGAAAGGAAATTATACGACCAAGCCATGCAAGTACAAAAAATGGCATCTGCAAAATTTGGAGCCGATAGCATTGTTATCTACGGAAAGTCATTAGGTACGGGCATTGCGGCTTATGTGGCAGCCAATTCAAAAGCAAAAATGTTGTTATTGGAAACACCTTATTTTAGCATTCCATCTTTATTCAATGGTTATGCATTTATTTACCCTACAACAACCATGTCCAATTATAAAATACCTACCAACGAATTTTTGAAAGAGGTGAAATATCCGGTTGTAATATTTCATGGTACAAACGATGGGGTGATTCCTTACCGTACTTCCATAAAATTGCAATCGGTTTTAAAACCAACCGATAAATATTTTACGATACAAGGCGCTACCCACCATAATGTAAATGCCAGTAAAGTTTATTTTGATGTGATAGATTCTTTGTTGAAGAGATGATTGATTTTTTTAGTAGAATGCAAATTTAAATTTATTTGAGTCTTTGTAAATGTGTCAGACACATATTTTGAAGCCTTCCTACACAAGAAGTTTTAATGGCTGTCAGACACATACATCGCTAATGACAGACACAGCACGATAGAAATTTGAGATTTATTTTTGGGGCTATAGGCATATACCATTATTGAACATTTGTACGGGCTGTATGTAGTAGTGCCGCATCAAATTCCGTAAAAAGGAAAGGTATAAATATGCCGCAGCTACTACTGCCCATCCCGCAGCCTTTCACCGGTAGTATTTCAATTAGGCAATGCTACAACCGCTTCATTTAAAATTGAAGGGGACATAAATCGTAAGAAAATGCATTTGCGGAAAACAAAATTTTAATATTTGTAAAGCATCGTGTGTCTGACACCTACAAAATGAAACTCCGTATACGCAGGGTGTTTGTATAGGTGTCTGACACATTCAAAAATAACTTTGGTCATACTATTTTTTTACCTCTTTTATAAATGTGTCAGACACCTGCAAGTTTTTTGCTAATTGATAGTTTATAAACAGGTGTCAGACACAGCGGAGTCTCTAGAATGTAATTTAAATATATTTGAGTCTTTGTAAATGTATCAGACAACTATTTTGAAGCCTTCCTACACAAGAAGTTTTAATAGGTGTAAGACACATACATTGAAGTCTTTGTAAATATGCCAGACAGCTTCATCAAAGCCTCCCTAAACAAGAAGTTTTAATCGCGGTCAGACACGTACAGTTACTTTGAGAACTTTGTGGTTTTCACTTTGTGTTCTTTGTGTTTATATTTACATTTCCATTAACCTACCCCCATTTTTATCCACTACCAAACTATATTTCACCCCAACTTTTAGCGCCACATTTTCGTTGCCATGACCCACTGGAAAATCATAACAAACAGGATAGTCATACTCGGCTACGATATCTTGAATGATTTCGTATATGTTTTTACCAAAAGGCTTATCGGTATCTTTTATGTCGGTAAAGTCGCCCACCAAAAGGCCTGCAAGTTTTGCCAGTTTGCCGCTGCGTTTTAGTTGGTACAACATTCTATCTATGCTGTACAATAATTCTCCAATGTCCTCTATAAAAAGAATACAGCCTTTGGTATTAATATCCGAAGCTGTTCCTACGGCATTTGCAAGTAACGCAATATTACCGCCTACCAATTTACCCTTAGCAGTGCCCTCCTTGTTAAATGAACTTGCTTTGGTTGTATAATTATTTTGTTCTCCTTTTATTGCTTTTAAAAGCGAAACAACATTTTGAGGGTTATGTGCTTCGTTTGCAAATGCCGCTGCCATGGGCGCATGTAGTGTAGCAATGTTGAAGCTGGTAAAAATATGCGAATGCAATAAAGTGATATCACTAAAACCAATAATCCATTTTGGGTTCTTTACAAATTTTGTAAAATTAAGTTTGTCTATAATGTGCACGGTACCATACCCACCCCGCCCACAAAGAATGGCTTTTACTTTTTTATCATCTAAAAATTGTTGCATTTCTGTTAATCTTTCTTCTGCTGTTCCGCTAAAATAATTGGAGGAATTGCCACCAACTGTATTGCCTACAACTACATTATAACCCTCTTTTTCTAAAGCTTTTACACAAGTTTCGGTGTTTTTTGCAAACATAAATCCCGCTGGGCAAGTAATGGCAATGGTATCGCCTTTTTTTAGGTATGGTGGAGTTGTCATTTTTTGCGTATTTTTATGGTACTAATTAATAAATATATGCGTTTTTTGTTTTTTATATTTTTTTTAATTCCTTTTTTTACTAAAGCACAACCACCTTGCTCTGGTCTAGGTGGTACACCAGAAACCGGAATTGCAGTATGTGGTACTTTAGTTTTTAATCAAAATTTTTTACCTAATTGCACAGGCCCGCTTATTCCTCAAGCTAATGCTACCTGCGGGGCAATGACTTCAAGCAATTCAATATGGTACAAATTTCGTTGTTATCAAGGGGGCACTTTGGGATTTCTAATAACACCGGCTGGAGCCACTGACGACTATGACTGGACAGTTATTAATATTACAGGTAGACCGACTACTGATATACTGACTACAAATTTGAGTATATCTTCTAATTTAAGCCAAAGGACATCACCTGGAGCCGGGTCAACAGGTTGTATTCCTTCTGGCACACAAAATTTTGCTTGTGGAGGTACCGCACAATCTCAATATAATGCAATGCCTACCCTTATTACTGGCGGAGACTATTTAATTATGGTAACTAATTTCACTAATTCTGGGTTAGGTTATAGCCTGAATTTCACTGGAGGTACAGCCGTACTAACAAATCCTTTACCGCCTGCAATTACAAATGTTACAACCGTAGGATGTAATCTTTCTCAAATTAGAGTAACATTTAGCGAAGATATTAAATGTACTAGTTTAACTGTACCACCTGCAGCTGCAGCTGCATTAGAATTGTCTATTACCAATGGTACAAATGTGATTACAAGTATAACTTCTAACTGCACTAGTGGTTCTAACGCATTTACAGAACTTATTATAAACTTACAAAACCCGCTGAGTGCAGGAGTACATAATTTAGTTGTAGCTACTGGAGTTGGTCCTGGTGCAGATGGCAATACTTTGCTAGACATTTGCGATGACCCAATGCTGCCAGTTTCAATTCCTTTTTCTGTAAATGCATCTCCACCTGCACCTACCGTAACAGCAGCAATTCCTTTGTGCCAAGGCGCAACCGCTACAGCATTAACTGCGGGCGGCACCAATTTACTCTGGTACACAGCAGCAACCGGTGGTATTGGAAACTCTACGGCACCAACACCTTCTACAGCCACAACAGGTGTTACAATATATTATGTGAGTCAAACCATCGGCGGTTGCGAAAGCCCTAGGTCATCAATAACCGTTACTGTAAATCCTGTGCTAGGAGATCCTGGCATAACCACCCCTGTAACCTATTGCCAAGGTGCTACCGCAACACAGCTTACTGCAACCGGCACAGGTATTTTATGGTTTGCCAATGCTACTGGTGGTGTGGGAAGTCCTATTGCACCAATACCTTCTACAGCCACTGTGGGCAGCACCAATTATTATGTAAGCCAAACATTGGGCACTTGCGAAGGCAATAGGATTCCACTAACAGTGGTTGTGAACCCGCCCGCTGCTTTACCTACAGTAACAAGCCCGGTAAGCTATTGCCAAAATGCTACGGCGGTTCCATTGACAGCAACGGGTACAAATTTATTATGGTACACAACTGCTACAGGTGGTGTAGGTACCGCAACAGCACCTACTCCATCTACAACAACCATTGGTAGCACCAATTATTATGTAAGCCAAACGACCAATAACTGCGTAGGACCAAGGGCATTGATAGTAGTAAATGTAGGCACAACGCCGCTAGCTCCCACAGTAACTTCACCAATAACCTATTGCCAAAATGCCCTATCCACGGCACTTACCGCTACTGGCTCCACTTTTCTTTGGTACACGGCTGCTACGGGTGGTACCGGTTCGACTATAGCTCCAATACCTTCTACCGCTGTTGTAGGTAGTACAACATATTATGTAAGCCAATCTACCGGTACCTGCGAAGGACCAAGGGCAGCCATTGTAGTAAATGTAAATACTACACCGGCTGCACCAGTTGTAGGCAGTCCTGCTATAAATTACTGTTTAGGGCAAACGGCTACTGCACTTTCTGCCACTGGCAACAATTTACTTTGGTACACAGTGGCTACAGGCGGTGTTGGTAGTGCAACTGCACCCACACCATCTACAGCAATTGTAGGAAGCACTAGTTATTATGTAAGCCAAAGTTTGGGCCTTTGCGAAAGCAACAGAACGCAGCTAACAGTAGTTGTAAATCCGCTAGCTCCTTCGCCTACAGTGATAAGCCCTGTGAGTTATTGTCAAAATACTACTGCCGTTCCACTTACTGCAACGGGTACCGTTTTATTATGGTACACAACAGCTACAGGTGGTGTAGGTACCAGCACTGCACCCACACCGTCTACCACAACCATTGGTAGTACCAATTATTATGTGAGCCAAACAAACAATAGTTGCGAAGGGCCAAGGGCTTTGATTGTGGTAAACGTTGCTGCAACATTACCTGCACCAAATGTGACCACGCCAGTTATCTATTGCCAAAACGCAACTGCTACTGCACTTACTGCAGCTGGTAGCAATTTACTCTGGTACAATGCTGCCACAGGTGGAACGGGCAGTGCAGTTGCTCCAATACCTTCCACCGCTACAGTAGGCAGTACAACTTTTTATGTGAGTCAAACTACAGGTACCTGCGAAGGACCAAGAGCAGCCATTGTAGTAAATGTAAATGCAACCCCCGCAGCGCCAGTTGTAGGGCCTACTATAAATTATTGTGTAGGGCAAACGGCTACTGCCCTTACGGCTACTGGTACCAATTTACTTTGGTACACATTGCCTACAGGTGGAGTAGGTAGCGCAACAGCACCTACGCCTTCTACTGCTACAGCAAGTTCTAATACGTATTATGTAAGTTCAAGTACAGGTACATGCGAAGGCCCAAGGTCTTCTATTCTTGTAATTGTAACTGCCATACCAACTGCACCAACGCTTACAACAACAACCTATTTATATTGTCAAGGTTTTGCCGCCCCTGCTTTATCTACGGCTGGCGCAGGCACGGCTAGTTTACTTTGGTACACTGCTGCAACAGGTGGTATAGGTAATGCTTCCGCACCGATACCGTCTACAACAACGGTAGGTTCTACTACTTATTTTGTAAGCCAAATTGTAGGTACCTGCGAAGGACCAAGATTGCCAATAGTTGTAACTGTAGCTACTACGCCAGGTGCACCAATCGTAACATCGCCCATAGCCTATTGTGAAAATGCGCCTACAAATCCACTTACGGCAACAGGTACGAATTTACTTTGGTACACAACAGCTACAGGTGGCGTGGGTAGCAATATTGCTCCAATTATTTCATCTGCAACTGCTGGTACAACCACTTATTATGTAAGCCAGTCGGTAGGATTATGCGAAGGACCAAGAGCAGCCATTGTGGTAGATATAGTAGCATTTCCACCAGCACCAATAGTTACACCCAAAATTTATTGCCCCAACGATGTTGCTGTACCTGTAACGGCTGTAGGCACCAATTTACTTTGGTATACAAATGCTACTGGTGGTGTAGGAACATCTGTAGCACCTACTCCAAATACCGTTTTATTTCCTGCTACATATAATTATTATGTGAGCCAATCTACTGGTGCATGCGAAGGCCCAAGGGCATTGTTGGTTATAACTGTAGACAATCCATTGGCAGTAAATATTGGAATAGATACAACCATTTGTGAAGGCGATAGCGTAAAGTTTAGCCCCACAGTAACACCCGCTGGTGCAGGTTATGAGTGGCGGGCAATAGGCGTACCACTTAGTACGATACAGAATAGATTTGTGTTAGATGCTACTGTAAGGCCGGTAGATAATGCAGACTATATTTTAAAAGCCACATTGGGAGGTTGCGTAAGAGAAGACACGGTAACGGTAAATGTGCGTTGGAAACCGATGGTGGATGTAGGATTGCCTCAAGCCATTTGTTTAAAAGATTCTGCTTTGTTGGTAGGTGTTGTTACGCATACCACTGGTCCCATATCCACGTATAGATGGACGCCTACAGATAGTTTACGAACAGATACACTCATACAAACATGGGCTTATCCTACAAAAACGACCTACTATAAATTGACAGTGGCCACCACACTGGCAGATTATGGTTGTGTATTTACTGCATACGATTCGGTGAAATTAATAGTGCAACCCATTGTACGGGCATTTGCTGGCAATGATACAATAGCGGTAAAAGGTGCTCCGCATAAGTTGCTTGGCTCAGGTGGTGTAAATTATACTTGGTCATCGCCCACGGCTTTACTCAATAATCCATTTAGCCAATATCCCACAACAACACTTACCAACGATGCCAGTTTTTATGTAGAAGTAAAAGATGCCATTGGCTGTATAGGATATGATACGGTATTTGTAAAAGTGTACAACGGGCCTACTTATTATGTGCCCAATACATTTACACCCAATGGAGATGGGTTAAACGATATTTTTAGAGCAATACCGGTAGGCATGGCCAACACAACTTATTTTAGAATATTTAACCGCAACGGTTTATTGGTATTTGAAACCAACCAATATCTAAAAGGCTGGGATGGCACTTACAATGGGAAGCAACAGCCCAATGGGGTTTATGTGTGGATGGTAGGGGGAACCGATAAAGATAATAAAAAAGTGGAACTCAAGGGTACAGTGAATTTGATAAGATAACCTCTAAAATTTTAAATAATTAGAGACTTTGCAGGGTCTGACAGCCAATGAAAATTATAACAATTTGAAAAGTTCTTGCAGCTGTCTGACACTTTTAACTGAGACCCCAATTAAATTTTCAATAATCGAAGAAGCTTATGGATGTGTCAGACACCCGCAAGCAATCTGTATACGCAAGATCTTTTATGCAGGTGTCAGACACGGTGAGCATTTCTTTAATTTGGAGATAAAGTATCAGATAATGTAAGCATATACTTTCTTCAACATAGCTGATGAGATTACCAACAAAAAAACTATAAATAATTAGAGCCTTTACAGTGTCTGACAGCTTATGAATGGACTAACAATTTGAAAAGTTCTTGCAGCTGTCTGACACATTTAGCAGAGACCTCAATTAAATTTTCAATAATCGAAGATGCTTATGTATGTCTCAGACACCCGCAAGCAGTCTGTATATGCAAGATCTTTTGTACAGGTGTCAGACACGGTGAGCATTTCAATACTTTACAGATAAAGTATCAGATAATCTAAGCATATACTTTCTTCAATATAGCTGATTAGATTACTCCCCAAAAACTATAAATAATTTGAGACTTTACGGTGTCTGACAGCTAATGAATATGCTAACAATTTGAAAAGTACATGTAGCTGTCTGACACTTTTAACTGAGACCTCAATTAAATTTTCAATAATCGAAGATGGTTATAGATGTGTCAGACACCCACAAGCAATCTGTATATGCAAAATCTTTTGTACAGGTGTCAGACACGTTGAGCATTACAATACTTTGTAGATAAAGTAGCAGAAAACCGAACCGTTTATTTGATACGATAAAATGAAAATGGGCAAACTAATTAATCATGT
>JANMGS010000026.1:0-1779 GCA_031374745.1 Ferruginibacter sp.
AAAGCCCACATGAAAATAGAAAATGGATTGATTACCGAGCATAGTGATGGCTGGAGCCTAGCAAAATGGAGTGCACAGGCAATAGGTTTGCCAGGTAAATTTTTTGGTTGGGCTGGTTTTTTTAGAAGGAGATTAAAAAACAATGCTAGAAGGAATTTGTTGAATTTTATGCAAAGGAGTGCTGAAGAATAATATCTTTTTAATCAATAATAGAAAAATTATAGGTAGCAGATAATTGTTTATGTTGCGTTGCAATAGTGTCTGATTGCTTTAAATCATTTAGTTTATTACCCTCCATTTTATATACTTCTATTTTAGTAGTACCAGCTTTAAGCGTTTTGTAAATTTCAAAACTATATTCCATCCCACCATCGCTTCCATCATCTATAGTTTCTGTTTTTATGTATTGAAAATAGTTTTTGTCAATATTTTTTTCATAAATGGGCGAGGGGTATTTCGATCTGTCTATTCCCATTCTTTCTCCATATTGAAAAACAATGGTTTTGCCTACAGAAAGCTTATTCTCTATATCTTCTTTTGGTTCCATGTGCTTCTTTAGAATGTTGCTTATTTTATCATCGTAAGATTGTGTGCATGCAAAATGACTAATTATAAAATAAAGAAAAATAATATTTTTCATATAGTTAAATTGTTATAATAATATACCTTTTGAAATATCTATAAAATTTAAAAGTGCCATAAAAATGTACATTTATAGTTTCATTTTGGGCATCATTTAATTTCCTTTAACGTTATAGTCCAACCTAAATCCATTTTTAAGATAAGCGGGTTAGCACTGGTGTTTTGTATCCAAACCGTCTTATCGCCATTTCCTTCCGCTCCATTGTTTATGATAAATCCCTCTATTTTTTGCACTTTCCCTTTAATAATTACTTCCGGATACACTTCATCTTTCTCTTGCCTGTAAAAGGTTTCTGGCTCAGCATTATCAAATTGCATGTCGGTTTTTTTATCGGGCATTTCTGCAAAATTTTTATCTGTTAGCCATACCGTACAAGCATCTTTTAAAAGTAGTTCACCTCCACTAAAATAGTTTACATATTTTCGGCTTTGATTTTTTCCAAACCTAGATATTTTTACATGCCCTTTTGTTTTATTTTCATTGGTCATCATATAATTAAAGTCTATACCTTTTTCATAGGTATAATCGTTTAAGGTTACTACAAAATCGTACTTATTTCCGTTTGCATTCACCTCATATACTAGCTGGGTACCCTTTGTAAAATCTATTGAAGTACTTTCGCCATCTTCATCCTTTACTATTATGGGAATAGTGAAATATATTTTTGGTTGGTTGTTTTTTTTGGAAATTCCTTTTATAGGAACTTTTTTTACAACTTTTTTTTGAGCATTGAGTACAAGCATACCGAATAATAATGGAAATAATGCTAAAACTATCTTTTTCATATGTTTCTAATTGTTTTAATAATATTTGCAATCTAGGTTTATTAGTAGGATATGCATATACCGTATAATGGGTATTTTTTATAAAGTCAAAGCGAACTTCTAGGTACAATCTTCTTCACAATAATATTGTATTAAAAAAACCAATGACTATCCGTTATTGGGTGCACAAGAATTTTATGTATGAAATACACAATGTATGATTTTTAAAGGAGTAGATTAAAATTATATTTCTGTTTTTTTCTGTGAATCTGTGCCAAAATATTGCCACAGATTCACAGAAAAGCTGATTTGAATATGATGTTTTAACTATTAGACAAATAGATTACAGACAAAATGGGTAAATTTGAAGAG
>JANMGS010000037.1:0-10819 GCA_031374745.1 Ferruginibacter sp.
TTCTAACTACGGCATCTGTGGTTATAGCTGCAGCGGGTTATATTATCAATGATTATTTTGATATTCAAATAGATATTATAAACAAGCCCGAAAGGATTGTCATTAACAAATATATAAAACGGAGGTGGGCCATTGTTTGGCATTTGATGTTATCCTTAATAGGCATTTTGCTCAGCCTTTATGTAGGTTATAAAACACATGAGTGGCTCATTGCAGTCATTAATTTTTTATGCGTTTTTGCGCTGCTTTTTTATTCTACTACTTTTAAGAAAAAATTATTATCTGGCAATTTAATGATAGCGGCACTCACCGCTTGGGTAATATTGGTTGTATATCTTTTTGTAGGAGCCGATTTATTTTCTATTAATGGTTGGGTAAAAAATACGCATGGTTTTAATGTCCGGAGGCTTTTTAAATTTACCTTGTTGTATGCAGGATTCGCTTTTGTAATGACACTTATTCGTGAAGTTGTAAAAGATTTAGAAGATATGGAAGGCGATAGGATATATAAATGTAATACAATGCCCATAGCTTGGGGAGTACCTGCTACCAAGGTTTTTGTAGGGGTGTGGATTGTTGTAGCAGCTGCAGTATTGGCTATTGTTCAATTGTATGCCTGGCAATCTGGTTGGTGGGTGGCTGCCATTTATTTTTTGGTTCTGCTTATATTACCTATGTTTTATTTGATGCGTAAACTATATGCAGCCAACACTGTAGCAGATTATCATTTGTTGAGTACTGTTATAAAGTTTATAATGCTTGCAGGTATTCTTTCTATGTTACTTTTAAAATTTGCAAATTAGTTTATGGAAAAAATTATCCTTGCTTCTCAATCTCCTCGTCGTAGAGAATTATTGCATCTTGCAGAAATAGATTTTGATGTTATTGTAGCAAATACAGATGAAAGTTTCCACTATGGTTTAACTTTTGAAGATACCGCCATTCATATTGCAAAGAACAAAGCACTTGTAGTTGCTGAAAATAATGCGGGTAAGATTATACTTGCCGCCGATACGATTGTTGTTTGTAATAATAAAATTTTGGGAAAGCCGATTGATAGAGATGATGCTATTGCTATACTTTCCCAACTTTCGGGTAATACACACCAGGTAATTACAGGTGTTTGTATTTTAAAAAAGGAGCAGGAAATTTGTTTCGCTGATGTTACGACTGTAAGTTTTCATGCGCTCACACTAGACCAAATCACCTACTACATAGATAAATACAAACCTTACGATAAAGCCGGCGCTTATGCCATACAAGAGTGGATTGGTGCTGTAGGTATAAAAAGAATAGATGGCGATTTTTACAATGTAATGGGATTGCCGGTTAGTAGGGTGGTAGCTGCGTTGGCTCAGTTAAAATAACATTTTTTCTGGTGTTTTTCTTTCGGTACAAATATCTATTTACCCTAGATTGTGTCATAACTTAATTGCTAATGACTGAACAGCTTTTACAATTTATTTGGCAGTTTCAATATTACAACAGCAGTAATTTGAAAACGACAGCGGATGAAGATTTACAAATCTTATATGCTGGAACACATAATACAAACCAAGGCCCTGATTTTTTAAATGCAAAAATAAAATGTGGAGATACAACCCTTGCAGGAAGCATCGAATTGCATTTGAATGCAAGTGAATGGAACCAACACAAGCATAGTTTTGATAAAAATTACAATAATGTGATTTTGCATGTTGTATGGAATGAAGATAAGAACCTTTTATTGAATTTTCCCGTGCTGGAATTAAAAAGCAGGGTGTCAAATGTATTGCTTGCAAAATATGAAGCGTTGATGAACGCAAAACAATTTATACCATGTGAGCAACACATTCAATCTGTAAACGACATTACCCTTATTGCTTGGAAAGAAAGATTGATAATAGAACGATTGCAAGAGAAAGTCACTTATATTGAAAAATTATTGCAAGAAAACAATCACCACTGGGAAGAAGTTTTTTGGCAAATACTGGCTAGAAATTTTGGTATAAAAATAAACAGCGACGCTTTTGAAAGCATGGCAAAATCTGTTCCTTTAAATATACTGGCAAAACACAAAAACCAATTACTCCAATTGGAGGCTTTGCTATTGGGGCAATCGGGACTGTTGGATAATAATTTTATAGATGATTATGCCATCATGTTGCAAAAGGAATTTAACTTTTTAAAACAAAAGTATGGATTGAAACCAACGCATATTCCCATACAGTTTTTGAGGATGCGCCCTGCAAATTTTCCAACGATAAGATTATCCCAATTAGCTGCATTGGTGCATGAAAGCAATCATTTATTTTCTAAAATTAAAGACGCTACATCAGTAAATGAAGTAGAAAAAATATTGCAGGTAACTGCCAATGATTATTGGCATTACCATTACACTTTTGATGAAGCTACCCATTATAAGAAGAAAGCATTGGGTAAACAGATGATACAGAATATTATTGTAAACACAGTATTACCAGTTTTATATGCATATGGCTGGTACAACAATAACGAACAATATAAATCGAAAGCCTTACAATGGGCTGAGCAACTTTTGCCAGAAAAAAATAATATTACAACTGGATTTACACAACTTGGTATTGCCAATACATCTGCTTACGACTCACAAGCATTGATACAATTAAAAAATAAATATTGTAATGTAAAACGTTGTTTGGAATGTGCTGTGGGCAATAAAATTTTGAAATCCTAACATATAAAAATTATTTCTTTAGGTTAAATATTCATTTTTGATTAATTTTTCACTAAAATAAATTTTCAATATGGAACTTGTAAACGATAAAATGCAGTTGGAAAGAATTTTGTTTTTTAGTGATGGAGTTATGGCGATAGCTATTACGTTATTAATTATTGAAATAAAGGCACCACATATTGTTGACTATAAAAACTCAGAAAAAGTAATGCATCTTTTGTTGGAATTACTGCCTAAGTTTATTTCGTTTCTAATTAGTTTTTTTGTAATTGCAATATATTGGAAAGCGCATCATCATTTATATGGCTATGTTACACATTATACAGACAAACTGATTTGGCTCAATTCACTATTTTTACTTACAATAGTTATTATGCCTTTTTCCTCCGCATTTTATAGTGAGAACTTTGGATATAATTTGGCTTATGCTATTTATTGTTTTAATATTTTGCTTACCGGATTGTTTAATTGCTGGCTGATAAGATATATTTCTTCAAGTAAGGTTAAAATTTCTTTGGTTTCTGGTGATATCGCTTGGCGTAAATATCATACCTTACGAAGTTTAGTTGCTCCATTTGTTTTTTTTCTTTCTATGTTTTTTTCATTTTATTCAACTATTATTTCAAGGATGTCTTTTTTGCTCATTTTTCCAATCATATATTTTCTAAATAAAAAGTACAAAAAAAGCCCTACTAAGAAATTTCAATAGATATATTTCCATATGTAACAATTGCATAATTGAATTCATTAAATTTTTATACCACCTTAATAAAGCTTATTATAACCTTTATTTTTATTATCTTAGTCTTTGCTTTGTAAACCTATTCTAGGTCCTAGTTTGCAGCTTTCTGTTTTATTTATCTTTTTCAAATAAAAATTTTATGTATGAAATACCCCGAAATAAAAAACTATATAGCTGGCCAATTTGTTGCAAGTTCTTCTAATAGAACATTAGATGTAATATCTCCACTGGATGGAAATTTGTTATCTACTGTGCCACTATCCAATAACGATGATTTGAATGCTGCGGTCATTGCAGCAACAAAAGCATTTGAGACTTGGTCTAAAACTTCTATAAAAGAAAGGGTACAAATTTTTTATAGATACAGGGCATTGTTGGAGAAAAACATGCTAGCGCTTTCGCAATTGGTACAAGAAGAAAATGGAAAAACTTTGGATGAGGCCAGGGCCGAAGTGGAAAAAAGCATTGAGCTAACAGAGTTTGCTTGTTCGCTTCCCCAACTGATAGGAGGAGAAATTTTGGAAGTAAGCAAAGGAGTAGAATGCCGAACAGATTATTGTCCAATTGGTGTGGTGGCTTCCATTGTTCCATTTAATTTTCCAAGCATGGTTCCCAATTGGACTATCCCCAATGCGCTTGCTCTAGGCAATACGATGATTTTAAAACCATCGGAAACGGTTCCTTTAAGTTCTATAAAAATTGCAGAACTTTTAAAAGAAGCTGGCTTACCCGATGGGGTTTTGAATATTGTAAATGGCGATAAGGAAATTGTGGAAGCAATTTGTGATCATCCGGGTATTGAAGCGGTTTCTTTTGTGGGGTCTACTAAAGTGGCTAAACTGGTGTATGCAAGGGCATCTGCTAGTTTTAAAAGAGTTTTGACACTCGGTGGTGCCAAAAATCATTTACTTGTTTTGCCAGATGCGCACCCATCTATGACGGCTTCAAACGTTACTGCGTCTATGTCTGGCTGTGCCGGGCAGCGTTGTATGGCTGCATCTGCTATGGTAGCGGTTGGTAATGTAGATCCAATTATTGAACAAATTTGTGTGGAGGCAAGAAAAGTAATTCCAGGCGTAAATCTGGGGGCAGTAATTTCCAAACAAGCCAAAGAAAGAATTGAAAAATACATAACAGAAGCAGCAGCACAAGGCGCAAAAATTCTGGTGGATGGGCGCAATGCCATAGTGGAAGGAAAAGAAAATGGATTTTATGTAGGTCCAACAGTCATAGATTTTGTAACGCCAGATATGAGTGTTGCAAAGGAAGAAATTTTTGGTCCTGTAATATCCATCATGCGTGCAAAAACAGTTGATGAGGCTTTGGCAATAGAAAACAACAATCCTTATGGTAATGCTGCAGCAGTTTTTACACAAGATGGTGGTATGGCTCGTTACATCATTGAGCATGCTAGCGCTGGCATGATTGGTGTAAACATTGGCGTGCCTGTACCAAGAGAGCCTTTTTCTTTTGGAGGTTGGAACGATTCTAAATTTGGTGTGGGCGATTTAACAGGAAAAAGTTCTATTGAATTTTGGACAAAATTGAAAAAGACAACTACTAAGTGGAATGCGGAAGCAAAGACGAATTGGATGAGTTAGGGTAAATGGAACACGGATGACACGGACCTGCCTGCCGGTAGGCAAGTTAAACGGATTTCTTGGATAGGAAAATATAGATTTGATCTTTTGTGCAGCAAAGAAAATCCTTTTCAATCCATCCAATCCGTGTCACCCACCTGCAAGCGGGCAAGTCTGTGTTCCAAAAAAATGCGAAAAAGATAAAATCCTTTTTAATCTATCCAATCCGTGTCATCCGTGTTCAAAAAAATATCACCCCTATTCGAATAAATAAAATCAAAAAAACATGACAGAATCAGAAGTAATCATCAAAAACAATTCAGACTATACTTTATTTAGCTGGAGTAAGCAAAAAGGAATATCACCTATTGCAGTAAAATATGGCAAAGGCGTTTATTTATACGATTATGACGATAAACGTTATATCGATTTTTCTAGTGGATTGATGAATGTAAACATAGGCCATGGCAACCAACGGGTGACAGATGCGGTGGTAAAACAAATGCAAGAAATAAGCTACGTTACGCCAAGCTGTGTTACAAAAGTGAGGGGCGAATTAGGGAAGAAATTAGCATCTATAACGCCTGAAGGATTAAACAAAACGTTGTTTACGGTATGCGGTGCAACGGCAATTGACAATGCCATTAAGCTAGCAAGACTTTATACAGGACGCCATAAAATAATTGCAAAGTACCGGGCATTTCATGGTGCAAGTTATGGTGGGCTGAGTGCAGGTGGCGATCCTCGTAAATTGCCAGCCGATAGCCAACAAGCACCCAATTTTATACATGTAGAAGATCCGTTTTGTTATCGTTGTCCATTTGGGCAAACCTTTGGCGCATGCCAATACGAATGTGCAAGCCATGTAGAAAGAGTAATAGAATTTGAAGGGCCAGAAAATGTAGCAGCTATTTTAATGGAAGGCGAAAGTGGTAGCAGCGGTTGTATAAAGTATCCGCCAGATTATTTTAAAAAATTGAAAGCCATTTGCGATAAGCATGGCATACTACTTATTATAGATGAAGTGATGAGTGGCTTTGGAAGAACAGGTAAATGGTTTGGAATAGACAACCATGGCGTAATACCAGATATTATTGCCACTGCAAAAGGTTTAACAGCCGGCTATTTACCTATGGGTGCATTGATTGTGAGCGACAAAATAGCGGCGCATTACGACGATAAGCCGTTGATGCTTGGTCTAACATACTCTGCGCATGCGGTGGGTTGTGCAGCCGCCTTAGAAGTGCTACATATTTATGAAGATGAAAATATGGTTGCCAATGCAGCGGCTATGGGGAAATATATAGATGAAAAAATGGAAGCGCTAAAATTAAAGCATCCTTCTATTGGTGATTTTAGAAATACGGGTTTGTTGGGCTGTATAGAATTGGTAAAAAATAGAAAAACAAAAGAACCAATGGCACCCTTTAATGCCAAGCCAAACGAAATGGAGATAATGAATAAAGTGGCAGCAAAAATTAAAGAACTAGGCATGTACACTTTTGTGCGTTGGAATTATATTTTTGTGGCGCCACCACTTTGTATCAATAAAGAACAAATTGATGAGGGGTTGGGTATTATTTCACAGGCAATTGCTATAGCGGATGAATTTGTAAACTGAAAAGGGATGAAAATGGAATACAGATGGCACGGATAAATACAGATAAGCAAAAAGAATAGAACACGGATGACACGGATAGGACGGATTAATACAGATAAGCAAAAAGAATAGAACTCAGATGACACGGATTGAACGGATTAGCATGGATAAGAAAACACAGATTTAATTTTTTGCTTTGCAAAAGAAATCTTATGAATCAGTTCACTCCGTGTCAAGTGAGTTTAAAGAATTCACTCAAATCATATTAGTATGAAGCATGAAGAATTAACAGAACAAATCATAAAAGCATTTTATTAGGTTTAATACACTTGGTTATGGTTTTTTAGAAAAAGTTTATCAAAACGCATTATTCTTTGATTTAAAGAAAATGAATTTTGATGTTGTTAAACAAAAAAATATTGATGTACATTATTTTGGTGAACAAGTAGGTGATTATTATGCAGATTTAATTGTTAATGATTTGGTTATTTTAGAATTAAAAGCACATAAATGTATTTTAGAAGAACACGAAAATCAATTGGTAAATTATTTAAAAGCAACGGAGATAGAAGTCGGATTATTAATGAATTTTGGAAAAAGCCCAGAAATAAAAAGAAAAGTATTTGATAATGATAAAAAAGCAATGTTGAGAATGGATGAGGATTAGTTGATGTGAAAAAAAGAAGATAATGTAGCACGGATGAAATTGGAACACGGATGAAATTGGAACAGGATGAAATTGGAACACGGATGGCACGGATTAGATGGATTAACACATATAAGAAAACAAATCATTTTCTTATCCTTACAATCAATGTCATCCGTGTTCTAAAAATTTGGAAAGCAAATAAGTCCTTTCTTATCCGTTCAATCCGTGTCATCCGTGTTCCAAATATTTGCGAAGCAATAATAAATCCTTTTAAATCCATTCAACTTGCCTACCGGCAGGCAGGTCCGTGTCATCCGTGTTCCAAAAAAAAATAAAATATGCCATCAACACTAACCAATGCAGACCTTGCACCCATTGCCCAGAATAAACGAACTTGGGGCACTTGGAACTATGCAGCCTTATGGATAAGTATGAGCCTTTGCATACCCACTTACATGCTCGCAAGCTCGCTCATACAAGGCGGTATGAATTGGTGGCAGGCTATACTTACTATTTTTATTGGTAATGCCATTGTACTTATTCCTATGATATTAAATGGCCATGCGGGTGCAAAATATGGCATACCATTTCCGGTATTAGCAAGAGCAAGTTTTGGTACAAAAGGAGCTAATATTCCAGCTATGCTACGTGCAATTGTTGCTTGTGGTTGGTTTGGTATTCAAACATGGATTGGTGGTGCGTCATTGTACAATATTATGCGAGCATGGAATCCATCATTTGAAGAAATAAACCTTACTGCGCTTTTTCCGCAAGCATTGCCATTGTTGTGCTTTTTTATTTTTTGGCTGCTCAATATGTATATCGTTTACTTGGGGGTGGAAAGTATAAAAAAATTATTGGTTTTTAAAGCCATCTTTTTACCTGTAGCGGCATTGGCATTGTTATTTTGGGCTATCAATGCGGCGCATGGGCTTGGTCCTATTTTAAGTCAGCCATCAAAATTTGCTGATACAAATTCTTTTCTTCATTTCTTTTTTCCCGCACTTACAGGTATGGTGGGCTTTTGGGCTACGCTATCTTTAAATATCCCAGACTTTACCCGTTATGCAAAAAGTCAAAATGCACAAGTAAAAGGGCAGATAATAGGCTTGCCTACTAGTATGACATTTTTTGCATTTATTGGTGTGGTGGTTACCTCTGCTACTGCCATTATTTATGGAAGTACTGAGTGGGATATCGTAAAGCTGGCTGGTAAATTTGAAAATAAAATAATGGTAACAATTGCCATGATTGGAATTATCATTTCTACCCTTGCTACAAATATTGCCGCAAATATCGTTAGCCCTGCTAATGATTTCTCCAATCTTGCTCCTAATAAAATAAGTTTTAAAACAGGTGGTTATATTACTGGCATAATTGGTATTTTAATATTCCCTTGGAAATTAATTGCCAGCCCCGATGGATATATTTTTACATGGTTGGTCGCCTATTCTAGTTTGCTAGGCCCGGTAGGTGGCATCATGATAGCTGATTATTTTTTTATAAGAAAGAAGCATTTAATAGCCGAAGATTTGTATAAGCACGAAGGAGCATACCGTTACAGCAATGGTTTCAATAAAAATGCCATCATCGCTTTACTATGCGGCATTATTCCAAATATTCCCGGGTTTTTGTTGCAAATAAAAGTTGTTTCTAGCACTGCATTCCCCATGTGGATTTCAGATTTGTATCATTATGCATGGTTTGTAGGGTTGTTTGTAAGTGGGATTATTTATTTAATTTTAATGAAGAATAAAAAGATAGAACGCAGATGACACTGATTGAATGGATTTATAGAGATAAGAAATGGAACACGGATGACACGGATTTGAAGGATTAACACAGATAAGAAACAAAATCCTTTCTTATCCGTTCAATCCGTGTCATCCGTGTTCCCAAAAAAATATATAAACATGAGCATCTTAATCAAAAATGGAAACATCGTCACTGCTACTGATAATTACGTAGCAGATATTTTTATTGAAGGCGAAACCATTTCATCTATTGGTAAAAACTTACAAGTAAAAGCCGATAAAGAAATTGACGCCACAGGCAAACTCATTTTTCCTGGTGGTATAGACCCGCATGTGCATTTAGACATGCCTTTTATGGGCACTTACTCTAGCGATAATTATGAAACAGGTACCCGAGCGGCATTGTTTGGCGGTACAACTTCTGTTATAGATTTTATTTTACAAACACAAGGAAAGAGCTTGCAATCTGCATTGGAAGAATGGCAAAGTAGAAGCAATAATAATTGTGTGGGCGACTATAGTTTTCACATGGCGGTTACCGATTTTAATGAAAATACAAAAAAAGAAATTCAACATTTTATTGAAGAAGAAGGCATCACTTCTTTTAAAACATTTATGGCATATAAGGGAGCTTTGATGATAGATGATAGGCAGATGATTGGGTTGATGCAAGAAGTGAAAAAGCATGGTGGGCTTATTAATGTACACGCCACCAATGGAGATATGATAGATTACTTAATAGCTAAACATAGAGCTGAAGGAAAATTATCTCCATTGTATCATTATTTATCGCAGCCGGAAGTAACCGAAGCCGAAGCGAGTGGCCGCTTTGCAGATATGGCAAATTATACGGGCTGCCCAGGTTATATTGTTCACCTTACATGCGAGGGTGCGCTTAACGCTGTACGCAATGCAACAAAACGAAACCAAAAACTATTTGTAGAAACTTGCATTCAATATTTAATTATAGATGCATCTCTTTATGAAAAAGAAGATGGCGCAAAATGGGTAATGAGCCCTCCATTGAGAGAAAAGAAAGACCAAGCCACATTGTGGGCAGGTATAAACCAGGGTATCGTAAATGTGGTAGCTACAGATCATTGCCCTTTTATGTGGGAACAAAAGCTGATGGGAAAGGATGACTTTAGTAAAATTCCAAATGGGCATCCAGCCATAGAAAATAGAATGGAATTGTTGTATAGCGAAGGTGTAAGCAAAGGAAGAATAACCTTAAATAAATATGTGGAGGTAGCATGTACAAATGCTGCAAAAATATTTGGTATGTTTCCAAAAAAGGGTACTATTGCTGTAGGAAGTGATGCAGATATTGTGATTTTTGATGCAACAGAAAAGCATACACTCTCTGCAAGCACACACCACATGAATGTAGATTATAGTGCATATGAAGGTTGGGAAGTTACTGGAAAAGTAAAAACAGTTCTATTACGTGGACAAATTGCCATTGAAAATAATGAATGCAAAATAGAAAAAGGATTTGGTAAATTTATTAAGCGAAATAAAGTACAAAATAAGATATAATGGAAAAAACAAGATTAGAAATGTTTAGCGATGCTGTAATAGCCATTATTTTAACCATTATGGTACTTGAAATGAAAGCGCCAGAAGAAACTGATTGGGCGAGTATAAAACCACTATTGCCAAAGCTTCTTAGTTATGGATTGAGTTATTTATTTATTGCCATCTATTGGGTAAATCATCATCATCTTTTGCATACCATAAAAAATGTTACACCTTCTGTTATGTGGTCAAATATGAACTTATTATTTTGGTTATCCCTC
>JANMGS010000048.1:0-2834 GCA_031374745.1 Ferruginibacter sp.
AAAACCTGCGCCTAATTTTTAAAGTAAATTATAAAGAAAGGAAAGCTTAAAAAATAAAATACCTATTTGCTAGTTGTGCATTACAACTTGGGCAAAATGCTGTTTCTTCATTGGTAGGATTTCTACCTTCTGCATCCCGCATAAAGCAATATTTTACGGCACAATGCTGTAAACCTTGTGTGTGTCCAAATTCATGAATGGATACTTTGAACAATTGCACTAGCTTTTCATTTTTAGATAACCTAAAACTAGAAGCAATGCATGATTTTCCAGGGCAATAACCCAAACCCATCACCCCCCAATCTTTGTTTGCATCTTTATTGGTGCTGATGTCTTTGTTGGTCAATCCAATGGTTACAAATCCATCTGCAGTAGTTTTAGATAAGTAACTTATCAATGAATCTGCTCTGTATCTATTTCTTGCAGGGTAAAATGCAAATGATGGTAAGTCAATTGCTTCTTTTAATTGTACTGTTGGATAATATTTTTTTAATTTAGTATAAACATAATTTGTTTCTGCAACAGAAATCCCTTTGAAGGGTTGAATGTTGATGATAATTGGATTTCGTTTTAAAGCCAATGCTACTATTTTCTTATTGCAAGATTTGTTTTTGGAAACAAATAATACCAACATTAGGATGGATAAAATGGCTATCGCATATTTCATGTAGTAATTTTATTGCGCTTTAAAATTTTCTTCCCCCTACTAATAAAAGCAGCTGTTTCGTGTAGCATCTGCTCTTGAATAATTAGGTTCAATTCTGGTTTTATTTCGGGGTATTCTTTAGATAAATTGTCAAGTACCGTAAGTGAAAAAGCTTTTACTGCAGGTTTTTCTTTTACATTTTGTATAAATTCAAAACAAATATTCATGACAATGCCGTGGTATTTTTTTGGAATACTGGCATATTGTAAAATTCTAATGGTATTTCTTTTGGTAGCATTGTGTAGTTGCGGATGCTGCAAATTTTGTATAAGCGTAGCAAAGTGTTTTTTAATCAATTTGGGGTAAGCCTCCACACAATAACTCATTGGCCAAGCACTTTGTTGTGCTACTCTATATTCGTTGGAAACAAACAATGCAAACAATTCATCGAATCGTTGTTGATCATTTCCTACCCAATTTACAATAGTTTGGCATTGGGCTTTGTTGTATTTTTTTATAACTTCTTCTCGCAGATTCATCGTTTATTAAAAATATCGAAAAGTGATATTATTTTCATTTTGTTTTTTATACCAATAGAAAAATACCTGTCAGAAAGTGAAAGCATTTTTTTTACACCAGCTTTTAAATCGAAATAGTTTTCAGAAATATTTTCGCTCCCCTTGCCAATATTTATAAAAACATATTTAGCATCTGCATTGCTTTCTATATAAAACAAATTATCACCAGCAGGACTAATGCTGAAAGTTGGTTTTTGTAGTACAAGGTTTTTTGGATAAATGCTGTCTATCAATGGTTTTATATCATCTCTGTACGCTTCTTTTACTGCATACCAAGCTGCTTTTGGTTGCCTGCTAAAATCGGTAATGCTCCAACTTGTTACTGGCCAACAATCATTCAATTGCCAAAGCAACGTTCCCATATTGTATGGCTCTTTTTGCCTATGAATGGCAATAGAATTTTTTAAAATATAGTATTGCAAACATTGGGTGAGGTAAGTATATTCTTCCAACGAAAATCTGTTGAGCTTGCTAGAGTCTAAAAAGTATTTATCCAGATAAAAATTTAATTTCATAAAACCATTGCTCGCTTTTTGGTGTGCCTGTATGGCTTTAGATTTTATGTTTAATTCATTTACGCTGGCATACGTTTTTATTGTTTCATAATTGGGCATGGCCTGCATTCCATATTCGCTCACAAACCTGCCTGTGTGGTCACTAAATACTTCCCAGCCTTCTAGCCCCCACCAAAGCCCCCAATAATGGCTGTCTCCGTCGGTATAACTTTTTTTATTGCCCCATCCAAATTTTGGTGATGAAGCAATATAGGGTCTTTTTCCATCAAATTCATTTACCCATGCTTTTAAACTATCTTCAAAAAGGGTTGTATAATCGTTCCAAACTTTTGCCGAATCGGCCCCATGTAAATTAAATTGATTTTGCCAACCCCAATGGTGCCATGCTTCATCTACCTCATTATTGCCACACCAAAGTACAATGCATGGATGCTTTTTCAACCTGTTTATTTGATAGGCTACTTCAGCTTTTACATTTTGTAGAAAATCTTTATCAGCAGGATACATACCACCCGCAAACATAAAATCTTGCCAAACCATTATACCCAAACTATCACACAAAGTATAAAAATAATCGTCTTCATACACACCACCGCCCCATACACGCAGCATGTTCATATTAGCTTCTTTTGCTTTCCTTAATAGTTTTATGTAATCATATTTTTGTACACTGGGCAAGAAAATATTGGCAGGTATCCAATTAGCACCTTTTACATAAAGAGGCTTTCCGTCTTTTTCAAAATAAAAGCTTTCACCAATGCTGTCTTTTTGCTGTATGAGTTTTGCAATGGGGGCATTTGTATGATTTATAGTTGCTTTTACTCCTTTGCTAATAACTTGTAATGAAATATTTTTCCAAATACCACAACCAATAAAAATAGGCCCCCAATCCCATCCAAACTGAAACTGTGCTTTGCGAGCATACACCCGATTATTATCCGGTAATACCAAGGGTAGTCTAGCTTTTGCAATACTGTCGGTAACATTTTTTGCAGAACGAAAATATATTTTCAATTCATTTTTACCTTGTTTTGTAAATGGGTGTATGTTTACTTTCCATCCCCGAAACATATTATTGGCTTCCAATATTATTTT
>JANMGS010000058.1:0-1731 GCA_031374745.1 Ferruginibacter sp.
TTCCTTCTGGCTCAATACCAACACCTGCGCCTGGGCTATAACGTACTATATCTCTCGCTGCTAGCTCAAAAATAGAGTTATTAAAATAAACGGAGTCTCCACCGGCAAAGCAAAAGTTGTTTTGTATACTGTATGAAATTCTACATTTACTTATGTAGATATTTTTACTAAAATTTGAACTTGTTTGTTTCTCTTTTGCAATATTCTCCCACAAATCCACTAAATATATCCCGTTTAAAAAATGATGTATATTTAAATCTTTACAGGTAACATCTCTTGACTCACAAATAAAAATACCATAAAGAATATTTTCTAACTGCACACTCCCAGTTTTGTCTTCAATGCTTTTTGGTGGCCAGTTTTTTCCTTTTATAAAATCGTTATAGTTACCATCTAGTTCGATATTTTTTATATTTATATTATCACAATTTCTAAAAACAAGCACAATACCTACTTGTGCCAAACTGCTATATTTCTTTAATGCTTCTGAACTAGTTGGATTAGCATCAAATACACCCATATGCATATTAGATTGAAACTTTATAATGGGCTTTTCGTTTTGCGGCCCTAAAAGTCCAATGATTTCAAAATTAATACAACCTTTTAGTGTAAAAACATCTTCACCTTCGTATGCACCAATTCTATGACTTTGAATTGAAAAGTTGAAATTTTCAGGATAAGGATACTTTAGTTGATTGCCTACAATATAAATGCCATAGGGAATTATGAGTTTACCATTACCTTTATTTTTATTAAAAAATATGGCGGCTTTTTTAAATGAAGCATCGCTGCTTGTATTGCCAGACGGATCAGCACCAAAATCTGTAACAATATTTTTTATACTATTAGCATAACCTGATACAAAAAGTAGAAAAAATGCAGCTATAAAAAAAAGTCTCATTTAACTGGCGTTTATTTTTCGAGTTTTTTAATTCTTTTTTCTAGGTCTATTATATATAATGTTAACTCTTCTATTTTTTGAAGTTGCATTGCAAGAAGCTGAGCTACATCAACATCGTTTTTATTAATTTCACGGCTACTTGGAATATCGGGTAAATGTTTATGCTTTTTTAAATATCGACTTAGCTCGCTTAAACTTGGGAGTGCATAACCATCATCAAAAACAAAATCTGGCCATACTGCATAGTTTTTTATCATTACTTTGTTAAATAAAGCAGCACCATTTACTGCCAATTTATAACCAGTAATTTTATTAAAATCCGTAGTACCAATTAAAAGTTTTTCGCTGATATATCCATTACCCATTACATGTATGCTAAATGCAGGATTTATTATTGTACTGCCAATATTAATACCAAAAGGGTGAACCAATAGTGCATTTGTGCCTTTTGGTGAAAGAACTATTGGATTACTAATAGTTCGCCAAATAGCAAATTTTTTATCGTTATGCAAATAGGAAGTACCAAACGTATTTCCAAAAGCAAAATCCAAGCCTGTATTTGCTTTAGGGGTAAGATTGCTCCAAATTTCAAATTTATTTCTGGGGTCTGTAGCACCAACACCCACTGAACTTGGGCTTTTTGTTGAACGGAATCGCTGGCAGCCACGCGTGTCGAGCCAGTCGGTGCCCGAATAAACGTCACGCCCGAAAGATCGTATGTGGCTTCCGATAGGATCGCTGTGCTGAGCGGCTGGCGCAACGTTGGAGCAAGGCCGTAGGTGAGGACTTGGATTTGATTTCCGCCGATGCTGCGCTCGGTTGCTGGCAGG
>JANMGS010000483.1:0-1633 GCA_031374745.1 Ferruginibacter sp.
TTATTCATCATGATGCACCTCCTCTTTTTTGTTGATGATAATCACACCCACCATTGCCGAAATAAATAAAACAGAACTTAATTCAAATGGTATTAAAAATTCGTTGAATAAAACTTTGCCGAGATTTTCGACGCTGCCCACTTTTTCTCCCATTGCTTCGGGCATCACAACCAATTGTGTTTGCAAAAATCCTGAAAGCAAAACACAAAATAATAATCCGCCTGCAAGCACAGCTGCAACTCTTGTTATGTTGCTTTTTCGGATCTGCACCGGTGCGTTAAGATTTAAAAACATAAGCACATATAAAAAAAGCACCATAATAGCGCCGGCATAAACTATAATATGTACGATTGCGAGAAATTGTGCATTGAGCATGATATATAAACCTGCAACGCTGAAAAAACAAATAAGCAGGGATAAAATTTTGACGCTAATCAATTTTGATGTGCTTTCTAATAAATATCAAAAGGTAGAAAGCACCTTAAAAAATTTTAATGCTGTAGATGATATCGAAAAGTGCAAGGTAACTACACTTTATGCTACCAATAGTTGGCTTAAAGGCAATACGAAGGAAGCACTACAGCACCTACTATCTTTTCCAAAACTAAAAATTGACAAAGAATTTTTATTTGCTGATGAAAAATTTAAAAATGATGCCACTTTCAGTAACTTATATTCTATGGCTCGGATGTATGCGCTGCTTAAAAAGCCTGAAATGGCATTTTCCTTTTTAAAGAAAGCACTAGATGCTGGCTTTCTATACGATCAAGTATTAAAAAACGATGCTGTTTGGAACTTTATTACTACAAAACAATGGAATGCTTTATTTGAAAAATATGAGTTAGGAACAAATTATTCAAATGTGGAAAATTTCATAAGTGCAATGAGTTACAGGATACCAGACCAAGGGGAAGAATAAAAAGAATAAAAAAACTACAATGGCGGTATTACCTGCAATTCTGCTCTTTGAGTACAGCGGCCATTTTCAGTATTGTTACACTCTGCAGTTAATGCCTGCTTGGTAGTACTTTCCTTTGCATTTAATAATATTTTTAACCAAGATGGTTGCACTTTATTGCTATACAATGTATTTGTAAGTTGTGCTAGAAAAAAATTGGTAAAAAAACCACCCAATTCGGGGTTGCCAGCGGCAAGTTGACCTTTTTCTGCCGATCCTACCAATATAGAAATGGGTTGTTTTGGAAAAAAGAGTGCTAAGCAGTTATCATAATTTATTTTCAGCCCAGATTTGCCGGTTGCTCTAGGTCTCAATAAATCCATCCCAACAGGTGAAGGTAGATCTACCACACTGTTACAACAATCACTCAATACCAACGTAACTTTTGCCTTCTTGCTCAACAATATTTTGTATACATCATTTTCTACACTCAAATTGTTATCCTCTAATTTTACCAATTTATTTGTACGCAAGGACATTCTGGGAAATTTACTTCCGTCATTTTTGAACCTAAAACCATGGCCGCTATAATAGAACATAACAATATCGTTGCTATTTGGATCTACTTTATCAACTGCCTCTTGCACATTGTATTTATTAAACTCATTACCCCAAACAGATATTTGAATAAGCTTAATACCAAGATCCGTTGTTAATTCTTCAACAAATTCTGTT
>JANMGS010000174.1:0-7821 GCA_031374745.1 Ferruginibacter sp.
CAAGATAGGTATTCATACACCTATCTTGAGAAGCACCTTGATAAAATAAGGAAACAGTCGTTTTCAAATGCTTTAAATATTCTTTAGCATAAGAAACAGATGCAATAATCCTGTTTGGAACTACGAAACCAGAGGACGATAATGGAGAGAAGTTAGATCCATTAACAGTAGGTGTACCTTGCCAAGAAGAAGCAGGTTGGTCGCCACCTCCGTCAAATAAACTGGAAGCTATAGAACCTGTATAAGCTATCATAGCAGCGAAACCCTTAGAAAATTGTTTCTCAATTTTCGTAGTAAGAGAGGCATAGTATCCTTTCTTGCCATTTTTTAAAACAAATGTATTAAAAGCACCAGTTCCACCAGCTGTTGGTAAACCAGCATTGTTTAAAGAATTTATTTGTCTTGTAGAAGTTGTACCTGGATATATCATTCTATTGTCAGCATAGCCAGCAACATTCAATGCGGTTGGTGCAACTAAATTTGGGTTATCAAATATTGCGGTGTAAAGATCTTTGTTCACAATACCTTCCATTGTCAATATCCAACCTTTTGCAAATACTTTATCAAAAGCTAAACTCGCTTTAAACGATTGAGGAAACCTAAAATCGTTGGCTAAAGCAGAAATAGAAGAAGGAACGACTGTTCCAGCGGCAGGAACCGTAGACGGTAAATAGGCCGCAGGATTTGGATTAAATACACCAGGAACTGAACCTGGACCAAAAGATTGTGTAACTTGTAACAAACCAGCGTCTCCAGATTGGCTCACTATCCATACAAAAGGAACCCTTCCTGTGAATATGCCCGCACCACCACGTACTTGCATTTTCTTATCGCCATATGCATCCCAATTAAAGCCTAACCTTGGAGAGTACAAAATGCGTTTCTTAGGCAAAGCGCCTGTATTTATTTTTTCTCCGTTCGCAAATGTCATAGCTGCAACCAATGGATGTGTCTTTATTTCAGCAACATCTGGGTAAGTTGCCAAATCAGCCCTTAAACCCAATGTAAGTTTAAAACGGTCAGAAAGTGTAATTTCATCTTGTGCGAAGGCGGCGTATTGAGCAAATTTGAATTTAGGAAAAGCTTGTGCAAATCCTGGAGATAATGAATAAGTTAGGGCAAAATTGGATGGTAATGCGCCTGTTTCAAAATCTTTCCAAGAATTGAAAGTATAATAACTCATAGCTGCCCTTTGAAATCCGTTTGTCGTTTCGCTGAAATCCAATTGAACGCCTCCTGTAATCAAATGCTTATTTAAGTTAACAGTAAAATTGTCTATGAATGAATAAGCTTTCACTTTACGAAGATTACCCAAAGTAAATGGTTCGTAACCAAAAGATGTGAATGGTGTAAGCGCATTGTTACTAGAACCTCCAGGTAAACCAGTACCGCTGCTTAAAATATCTACAAAAGGAAATATGGCGCTTTCAGAAGTCCTAGAATCATCTTGTAAAGTGTAACTGCCTCTAATGGTATTGGTAAAACGCTTGCCAAATGTAGAATTAAGCTCTGCCGCTACGGAATAGAAATTTGCACCTTGGAAATAATTTGAATTTCTGAACCACATGGCGTTTTGATTGTTACGGAAACCCGAATAGGCTGTAGGCATTAATCCAGAAGTAGATCCGCTTGGCGTACTTGGCGAACCTCCCTCAACTTGGTTATAACGAACATTAAAACGATGATTCTTATTAATATTCCAGTCTATACGACCCAATATTTTTGTGTTTCCGTTTGTTAAGCTATAATTGTCGTATTCCCCTGTTTCGTAACCATATTTGGTTTTTAAGAAATTCCTAATATAATCTAATGAATCAGCCGTAGGTCTTGCCACACCGGTATTTGCAGCACTAAAAGGATTGCCAGGAGTAGCAGCTACCCTTGTTTGTACGATTGTTGGCCTATCTTCTGTTTCATAACTTCCAAAGAAAAATAATTTATTCTTAATGATTGGACCTCCAAAACGAACACCGTATTGTTGAAAATTAAAAGATTGTTTAATTACTTTATTATCACCCACTTTTTCTCCTTGCTCATTACCAGTTCTAAAATATTTATACACAGAACCCGAAAATTGGTTTGTACCAGAACGTGTAACCGCATTTAATGAACTTCCAATAAAGCCTGACTGGCGTACATCGAATGGTGTGATGCTAACAGAAATTTGATCAATTGCATCTAAGGATATTGGAGATCCGTTTGCTGGCAAGTTAGACCCAATACCGAAGTTGTTATTAAAATCAGCGCCATCTACTGTTACATTATTTTGGCGATAGTTACCTCCACCTACAGACTGACCGTTGGATTGTGGTGTTAAACGAGTAACTTCATTCAAGCTACGAGATATAGTAGGTAAGCGTTGAATTTCAGCACGGCCAATATTAGTAGATGCACCCGTTCTGCCTGAATTTATTATTTGGTTTTTTCTACCAGTAGATGTTACAACAACTCCTGTAAGTTCTACATTGTTCTTTACCATTTTAGGGTCTAAAACGGTAACATCTGCTAATTGTAAATAAACATCATCAAATGTTTGAGGCGTATGTCCTGTATAAGTTACAGTTATAGTGTACGGCCCACCAGAACGCATATTAGAAATATTGAAACGACCACCAGCAGTAGATGCGGTGCTGTAACGAATATTAGATGGAGTGTAAATTGCCGAAATACTTGCTCCAATAAGCGCTTTGCCTTCTTCGTCTTTCACCACACCCGATAAACTACTGGTCGTAACCTGGGCCTTCATTACAAAAGGCATAGCAAACATTGCTATAAGAATAGGGATAATTTTTTTTAAGTACATATTTTCTTGGTTTTTTATGGCGCAAAGAAACTAAATAATTAGTTAATAACGCCAAGTTTTATTAACAACTTATTATGAAATTTTTAAAAGATATAACTTAAAACGTAATATGATATCATTTAGTTGCTTTTCGATAAACGAAATTGTTGAACCATTCATATAGATTACTAGGTAACTTTGCAAAAAAAAAGCATGTTGAACAGTATTGAAGAAGCAATTAAAGATATACAAGCGGGTAAAGTAATTATTGTTGTAGATGACGAGGATAGGGAAAATGAAGGCGATTTTATTGCTGCGGCAAGGTATGTAACTCCCGAAGTAATCAATTTTATGAGCACACATGGGCGTGGTCTTATCTGTGCCGCTATTACAGAGCAAAGATGCGCCGAGCTCGAATTACAACCAATGGTATCTAATAACACCTCCTCGCATGAAACTGCTTTTACCGTAAGTGTTGATTTAATTGGAGATGGATGTACTACGGGTATTTCTGCACACGATAGGTCCAAAACCATCCTTTCTTTAATCAATCCAAATACAAAGCCCTCAGATTTGGGCAGGCCGGGGCATATTTTTCCGCTTAAAGCAAAGAATGCCGGTGTATTAAGAAGAACAGGGCATACAGAAGCTACTATAGATATTGCTCGATTGGCTGGTTTAGAACCAGCCGGTGCCTTAGTAGAAATCATGAACGAGGATGGAAGTATGGCCAGATTGCCACAACTAGAAGTAATTGCGCAAAAATTTGATCTTAAAATAATTTCTATAAAAGACCTTATTGCCTACAGGCTTAAACATGAAACGCTTATAAAAAAAGAAGTTAGTGTACAAATGCCTACAAAATATGGCGATTTCGAATTGATTGCTTTTACTCAATTGAATACGGGCGAGGTACACCTTGCAATAAAAAAAGGAACTTGGCACAAAGATGAACCTGTACTAGTGCGTGTGCACAGTAGTTGTGTTACAGGCGATATTTTGGGTTCGCTCCGATGCGATTGTGGAGACCAGTTGCAAAATGCATTAAAAATTATAGAAGCAGAAGGTAAGGGAATTGTATTGTATATGAACCAAGAGGGGCGTGGTATTGGCTTGCTCAATAAACTGAAGGCATACAAATTACAAGAAGAAGGTAGAGATACCGTAGAAGCAAATGTAGAACTAGGATTTGCCAGCGATCAAAGGGATTATGGAGTAGGTGCACAAATATTAAGGGAATTGGGTGTTACAAAAATGAAACTAATGAGTAATAACCCTCGCAAGCGTGCAGGACTTATGGGATATGGTTTAGAAATTGTAGATACTGTTCCTATAGAAATAGTGCCCAATAGCCATAACGAAAAGTATTTGCTAACAAAAAGAGATAAAATGGGGCATGAGATTTTGGAGGGAAAGTAAAGGATGCTTATCCTTTAGTGGATTTCACTTTATTTCTTAATGCTTCTAACTGTTTGATTCGTTTTTTGCTTCTAAAAATATCCCAGAATCTATCAACTTCTTTTCTATAGCCAAGTTGAATGGCTGAGCGATTGCGTTGCCCAGAAGTTAGGTCAACACTTGTTCTATTATAAAGCGTACCTACAATACTACCATCTTTGTTGATAAGCCATTCTAAAGTAAAATCTGGTGTTATTTTATTGCCCGTATTGTATAATTGTGCAATGGCATTGTTATAATCAAGATTACCGCCAACCAATAGCCTGATATTTTTACGCAATTTAAACTGTAAGCTAGAACGGATATTTGCTTGCAATTGATTTGCCTGTTGTGTATTGAGGGATGGATTTAAATCTACCACAAAAGATACAACACCTTTTGTAGCTTTTTCCAATGTTTTATTTAATAAACTCGTAAGCCATGCACTTACAATTCCACCAATTGTACCAGTGGCGATAGATGGTATACTTCCACCATTAAAAAAAGATTGGTTGGCACTTATGAACTGATTAAACAACAATAAACTTGCTACTTGTTTGTTCATTTCGGTTTCATCAGTCTTATAATCGGCCAATCTTTTTAGTACCAAAAAATCTTTGGCAAAAGGGCTTTTTTCTGGAAGCCTGAATTCAAAATCAATATCCGGTTTTTTTAAAGTACCTGTGAGGTGAGAAAGTACTGTAATGTCTTCTTGCAATCGTTGAGTATTACTCAAAGAAGTAAAGCTTGAAATGTCTACGTTTTTTACCAGGTATTCAGCATTCATATCAATTACAGCTAGTAAAGGATCGCCAGACCAAGTGATACTACCGCTATTTAAAGTGAACGGTCTTCTTAGCAACGATTGAAAATTAAAAGTATATTGTCCTTTGGTAATTTCGTATCTCCCCCTCATACTCAAAGCTTCATTTGTTCCAACTTTAATATTAAGTTTTCCATTCCCTTGTCCTTTTATTATGTCGCCGGTAGCTTCGTCTAATATTACATCAATTTTACAAGCTGGGTTTGCTGTAAGATCTAATTCTATTAAGAGGTTTGTAACGGCTTTTGATGAAATATCTTTATCCATCAAAGAACCAAACTGGATGAAATCTATATAATCGATTACATTGCTTTCTTTGCTATCGCCTGTAGGTAAATATACATGACTACTGTCTGTAAGGCTTGGTTCTCCTTCAATGTTCATTTTCATGTTTGCTATATCACCATCTAGTGTCATGTTTGCCCGGCCTATAACGGTGCCATAAAATTGTTGGTTGTCTTTTTTGGTAGTATTTAATAGTAACATTTTTGGTGTGGAAAAACGTAGCTTTTCAAAAGAAAAATTATCGAAAAATTGGTGGTAGATTTTGCCACTTACCGTTCCAGAATTTCCCAATGTATCTTTTATTTGAAGTGTGCCTATATCTATCAAATCTTTTCCAAACCGCAGTGCCTGTTTGTCAAAATTATAGCGTACTTGCGTATACCCTACTTTTAGACTACCATTGGTTATAGTTGGATTACCAATAATGGAAAGCGCTTTGTTCTCTTGAATAAATTGTATTTCGCCATTGGCAGTACCTTGTACATCAGAAAAAACTGTTTTTAAATAGGGTTTTAAAATAGCTAAATTAAGCTTATCTATTTTTACATAAGTTTCAAATGAATTACCTAAAGTATCTTTAAAATTGCCTTTTCCACTGATGTCGAATTTATTATCTTTTTCATCTACATTTCCTTTATAGTCAAATGCACCGCTATTGGTATTCACATTCGCATCAATATTATTTATCTTACCAATAGTATTTCCATCTACGTTGGTGCTATCAGCAAACCCTTTAAAATTGATGGATGGTTTGCCCAACACATCATTGATGGTAAGATTTCCCGTTATCATACCTTTCAAAGAAGGTTTTTTGGGCAATACAAAAGCAAAATCTTCTATGTCTATATTCTTCAGTTTTGCTAATAAATGCGTATTGTTATTATCAGGATCTAACTCTGTAGATAAAATAATTTCTTGGTTCCCGCTATAAAACTTTACTTCACTTGCGTCAATAAATTTTTTGCGCAGCACCAATTCTCCATCTTTTTCCAATTGCCATTTCTTTTTGTTTATAATAAAAGAAGAAGGGTAGAAGTGTATTTTTACACCATCGTTCATGGTTTGTATACTGGCATTTAATTCTGCATCACCAAAGATTTTGCTCGCACTTGTGTTTAGTTTTATTACAGATAAATCATTGTTTGTTGCAATTTTTAATTTTGTAAACGGAAGGTGCAAACTATCTTGTATGGTAATATCTTCAATAGCAATATCTGTCATCAAAGTATCTTTATTCCCCATTGCTATGAGCGTTGTATTATTTACTATTTTACCATCGTAAGTAAATTGAGGGATAGTAGCGTTCAATTGAAGATCGTAATTCTGTAAATTAAAATTACCTTTTACGGTACTGTTGTTAAACCCACTTAGTTTTTTATCAAACAGTTTAATAAAATCATCTATCTTTTTTGTTTGTATAGAAAAGCTAAAATCCTGCGTGCTTTTTACTATATACGATGGCGCTTTTATATATGATGGGTAATATTTGGCCAGTAAAACAGTGACTGCGTCAGGCAGTTCCATTATTTTAAAATTTCCTGTTACGTTTGCATCTATTTCATTTGTATTTAAGCTAAGTGATTTTTTCCCATCTATTATTTCAGAATTTATATTTAAAAAATCAAAAGATAATTTATTGTTGCCTTGTAGCAATTTAGCATTGGTAATTTTTGCATTACCCAAGAAATTATCAATGTTGTTTCCAGTGAAATTTAAATCTAAATCACCCGAAAATAAAAAGGTATCGTTTACAAGTCCTAAGCTTTTTAAATCTGCTTTTTCTACATTCGCCTGTAGTTTAAACCCTGGGCTTCTTTCCATAAAATTTATAGCGCCATCTAGGCTAGATATTTTAAGATTTGGGTCATCTATCGATGCATGGCCCATGAATAATTGCTTCTCAAAATCGCCATTTATTGTAAGGTTTTTGTAAGTATAATTACCAACTTTTATAAAACTTATTTTGCCTGCTATTTTTTCTTTTAATTCGTTTAAAGCAAATCCAGTACCATCTACTTTTACATCTAGCGCTATCGGACCCAAAGAAGAACTGTTTATAAATGAACCAATATTGAATCCTGTACTAGAAATAGTTCCTGAGTATTTTGCAGGTTGGCCGAAAGGCGTTTTCATATTTACATCTGCAGTAATATTTCCTAAAGCAGTATTAAATGTACCATACGCCACAAAATCCCTGATAAACCCTGTAAAATTTCCTTTAAAATCTATAGAGCCAAGTTTTGGTATGGAGGGCTTTTCAATGGTTTTAATTTGAGGAACTATTGATACCAAGTCGGTATAATTTGTATGCAGTGCTTTTGATTGAAAATCAATAAAAGTTGTGTTAATATCTGGTAACCCTCGCAATGCAATATTACCTTCCAAATAAGTATTTCCAGTGCGTATTTTCATTTCTTTGGCAGAAAAGTTATCTATAGGGCCATCTGCCTTTCCTTCTAAATAAAAAATTCGTTTCCATTTTTTAAGTGCTGGT
>JANMGS010000183.1:0-1593 GCA_031374745.1 Ferruginibacter sp.
ACACTTTCTACTATCCCTTCTTTTTTACCTGGTAATTCACTTGCCAATACTTTTTGCACACGCCCTTCTAACACACGTGTAATACTATCTGTTTTGTATATTGATGTACCTACAGGCATTTTTAAATACACATAAATAAAATTAGGATCCCCACTTGGAAAAAAAGTAGCTTGTGTTCTTCCACTCTTAATACTTAAACCAAGCAAAGAAAAAGAAATTATAAATAATCCAAATAACGACGCAAATATCCATGCTGGTCTCCAGCCTTTCAATACCCATCTCAATAATTTTTCGTACTTACCCATCATTGATGGTAAAATCCTATCCTGAAATGCATGTATTATTCTCCTGAAAATATACCTATTCAATACAGCCAATATTGCCATGAACAATAAAAAGTTTCCGTACCCATGTAATGAATTTTTTCTGGCTACAACTTCGTTGAATAATCTGGTTCCCTCCATATAAGCATTGCTACCACCCACAATAAAAGCCACTAAGTTAAAAATCACACCCATAATGATAGCAGCCCAAAACCACCACTTTTTAAATATGCCAGATTTTTTTTCTTCAAATTCTTTGCCTTCTGGTTTCATAAAAGAAACAGCGAATACAGGGTTGAAAATAAAAGCCACAACCAATGATGCTGCAAGTGTAAGTATGAGCATGGTGGGCAAGTAAATCATAAACTTACCAATAATACCTTTCCAAAAAAGTAAGGGGAAGAATGGAGCAAGCGTAGTGGCGGTACCAGCTAGTACCGGAATAAAAATTTCTCCCGCTGCTTCTTTGGCACTTCGTACAATATTTACCTTTCCATTATTATAGATCCTATGTGTGTTTTCTATTACCACAATAGCGTCGTCCACAATAATACCTAGCCCAAAGAGCAATGCAAATAATACGATGAAATTTAGCGTGATGGGCGTACCAATGATAAAATTGCCCAATGGCAAAAACATGAAGGCTACAAAAATACTTAGTGGCACACTCAATGCTACAAAGAAGGCATTGGTTACTCCCATAAAAAACATAAGCACCAGTAATACCAAAATAAAACCAATGATGATGGTGTTTACCAAATCATTAAAGGAGGTAGCGGTGGTTTTACTTTGATCGCCTGTAATTACTACATTCAAATTTTTGGGAAGCTCTTCATCTTCCTTCATTTTTGCTACAATGTCCTTTACTTTGCCTGCAGCGCTTATGAGATTTTCGCCAGAGCGTTTTACAATATTTAATGTAACAACATTTTTCCCATCCAAGCGTGCATAGCTTTCTTTTTGTTTGATGGTATCTTTTAATTCTGCAATATCCCTTAAGTAAACGGAAGCTCCTCTCGAACTACTGCGTACAATAATATTTTGCAAGGCCAATGCGTTTGTAAATTGCCCTTTTACTTTAAGCGTACGTTTCATATCCCCTACTTCTATCAGGCCGCCTGTTATATCATTGTTTTCTCTTTTTACGGCATTTTCTATATCTGTAAAAGAAATACTGGCCGCTTGCATTTTATAAGGATCAGCATTTATTTGTATCTCCCTTTCTGGTGCACCCACAATCTCTGCTCTTGTAAGTTCACTCAGTTGTTCA
>JANMGS010000193.1:0-7093 GCA_031374745.1 Ferruginibacter sp.
CACCAGAATATCATTTATAAGCTGGTGCATCTTTATGCAAACACAGAAGAAGACAAGAAGGATCTGTACCAAGAGATTGTATAGCAAGCATGGAAAACGTATGCAGCTTTTAGAGGAGAAGCTAAATTTAGCACTTGGTTATATCGTCTTTGTTTAAATACAATCTTCACTATTCAACGAAAAACAAACAAGATTGAATATACCGATACCATAAAGTATGAGGAGCAGTTTTCATCTACACCAACTTCCGACGAAGCAGAGCGGTTGTACAAAGCCATACGTACACTACCCGAAACGGAAAGGGCTGTGATATCGCTGCATTTGGATGGGTATGACAATAAAGAAGTAAGTGAGCTAATAGGCATTACAGCAAATTTGGTGGCTGTAAAACTTCACCGGATTAAACAACATTTGGCAACACTTTTAAAAGATTTATAATGGACATCAAAAATATATGGAACCAAGCCAGCGGAAGTGATAATGCATTGAACAAAATATTTGAGCAAAAAGATTTTGGAAACTTTCAATCTAAATTGCCGTTAGTAAAATTAAAGAAAAACCTTTTGATGAGTCTAATTTTGGCTGTTCTTCTTACTATTTTTTATGTGCCGTTATTTTACTTTATAGGGATCTGGCAGGTTCATATAGCTTTAGCAATTGCAATACTCTTCAATATTTATGTAGGGTTTGATACTTGGAAATTGTATAATAACATTAATGTAAATGTTTCCACTACCAACTCATTAAAAGAAGAGCTGCAAAAAAACTATTCAAGCTTTCAAAGTTGGTGGCGCATACAGGAAAGATTGGGTTTATTTGTTTATCCAATAGCAGCAACCGGTGGTTTTATATTGGGTGGCGTAGAAGGTTCGGGCAAATCGGTAGAAGTATTTTTGTACAATCCAACAATGTTGCTTGTACTCGGAGTTACGCTGGTAGTTTTAGTTCCATTATGCTATTATGGAGCAAAATGGATGTTCAACTTTGCTTTTGGCAAACACTTGAAAAGACTAAAGGCAACCATGGATGAATTGAACTGAGAATTTTAGACAGGTTAATTTTAAACAACTAAGCATAGCAAATTAATTTTTTCATATACTGTCCCAGAGTGGTTTTCACGAGCGAAACCCACAAAAATTACAACCCTAATAATTTAAGCTCATCCCAAAACCCAACCCCATATCGCTATCGTAATGTGTAGTAACAGAAAAATTTTTGCCTACAATATAGCGCAGCCCTGCCATATACTCTTTATCTGTATTCGCCATAAAACTAAAACGCAGTCTTTTGCTTACAGGTATATCTTCCCTCATTAATTGTAAACGTATATTTCCATCTGTATAAATTTCCGATTGAAATTTTAATAGCATCGGTAAAGTATATTCCAAACCAACGCTTATTTGTGTACGTAAATCTTTGGTACTTTCTTGTCTAAACAAGTTTTTTTCAACTTCATTTATTCCTAATTTTCTATACCTCCAATCAAAACCAATAAACGGCATTATCCATTGCATTTTGCCAATATATCTACCAATATGTGTTTCTGTTTCGTAGCCGTGCATATCGTGATAACCCAACCGCCATTCTGTACCTATGCTCCAACGGGTGTTGCTAAACATTGCCATACCATCATTGCCATTGGTTGCAAAATCATTTTCTCCCATAAAATGAAAACGCCTATCATCTGCAAATAATTTTCGCTTTGCCAATTTTGCGTTTGGTATTTCGGGGTTTGGTGCTTGGTCTTTATATGTAAATACCCTGCCCATACCAGCCATCATATGGTAAAGGATGTGGCAATGAAAAAACCAATCTCCTTCTGCATTTGCATTAAATTCTAAAGTGTCTGTTTCCATAGGCATAATGTCCACGATATTTTTGAGTGGTGCATAATCGCCTTGTCCATTTAGCAATCTAAAATCGTGACCGTGCAAATGCATGGGGTGGCGCATCATGCTACCATTGTATAAGACGATTCTTACATTTTCGCCTTTGTGTATTAAAATTTTATCTGCTTCGCTTACCACTTTATTATCTAAACTCCAAACATAACGATTCATATTTCCGCTCAATTCAAAACGCAAATCTTTCACCGGAGCATTTTTTGGTAAAGAAGAAATGGTTGTAGATTTTAGCATGGCATAATTTAATGTAACAATATCAGAAAGCTTATTGCTATTATACTCATCTTCCATTTTCATATCGCCCCCCACCTCACCCCCCGCCCTCTCTCCCGCAGAAAGCGGGACAGGCAGAGAGGGGGCCTCCCCCGTTATCTCCGGATACATCACCACATTCATATCCATTTGGTTCAAGCTCATTTGCATATTCATGTCATCCAAGTCACCATTCATCTTCATCATCCCATTCATCATCTTCATGCCTTCAAAATATTTTAGCTTTGGTAATGGCGCTACCAATTGTTTTATACCACTACCTACATACAGCGAAGTAGATTTTGTTCTATCTTCTGATGTGGCTAAAAATTCATACGAGGTTTTATCATTTGGAATAGTAACTACTACATCGTATGTTTCTGAAACGGCAATAAGCAATCTATCTACTTCTACTGGTTCTACATCGTTGCCATCATTGGCTACCACGGTTATTTTACCACCTGCATATGTAAGCCAAAAATAAGTAGATGCTCCACCATTGGAAATGCGTAAACGAACTTTATCTCCACCTTTAAATTGTGAAAGTTGCTGTTCAGTATTACCATTCATTAAAAATTTATCATAATACACATCACTCACATCCATTGCATTCATTCGCTTCCATTCGTTTTTTACTTTGGTTTTAAAATGCCCTTGCCTTATTGCCTCCGTATAACTTTGTGTGGTACCTTTTTGTATAGCAAACCAATCGGTAGCGTTGTGCAACATACGGTGAACATTTTCAGGTTTCCTATCTGTCCATTCGCTTAATATTATTGGTATAGTAGGCAAATCATCAATACCTGACCTCATCCCCGACCCCTCTCCAAAGGTGAGAGGAGAAGAACCTTCGCCTTTTTTCAACATTATAAAACTACCATACATACCTATTTGCTCTTGCAGGCCGCTGTGGCTATGGTACCAATGTGTGCCGTGTTGTATAATGGCAAATCTGTATAAGTGAGTTGTATGCGGCTTTATAGGCATTTGAGTGAGGTTGGGTACACCATCATATCTATTAGGCAATAACAAACCATGCCAATGTAAAGAAGTGCTTTCGTTCAATTCGTTGTGTACAACAATCTCCGCTGTGTCACCTTCTGTAAAAGTAAGTGTAGGCATGGGTATTTGTCCGTTTACGGCAATGGCTCTTTTACTTTTGCCACTAAAATTTACAATTGTATCTCTAATGTATAAATCGTAGTGTACTATTTTGGGGGCTGCAATATTTTCAATTGTTTTAGTTGATGTAGCCATATCCCTATTGCCCATATTATTTCCAGCTTCTGAAGACGCAGGTAGTTTTGTAGAGGAGCCTTTCACCGGCATCTCCATTGCATCATACTTTTCATCTGCTATTTTTTTTACAGATACCGTTTTTTCTTTTACCAATTTCATACCACACTTTGGGCAGTTGCCCGGTTTACTAGCATGTATTTCGGGGTGCATCGGACAAGTGTAAGTTACAAGCGCTGGCTTGATCTCTTTTTTATCGATATCCATTCCTTTCATCCCCTCGCCCTTTGTAGAAACCTGTTGTGCTTGTACAAAGGAATGAAGGGCAAGAATGAACAATAGAAGTCGTATTTTCTTCATCATTAACTCCTTTTAATTTCTATTAAAACTGGTATAAGCTAAATAAACCTATTTGATAAATTTTAAAATAAAGAAATTACCTCCAATGAAATAAATTAGAAAAACATTGGTGGTAATTTCTTTTAAAGGTTACTACTATTAGGGATGGACTTTATAATTCCTCCTATTTATACCTTTAATACTACGATTTTTTCTCTAATGCCATACCGCATTTAGAGCATTTACCCGGTTTAGCACTGGTAACTTCTGGGTGCATTGGGCAGGCATACATGGCTGACATTTTTTTCATTTTATCGGTGCACATTTTACCACTCATTTCCATACAATCGCCGTCTTTCATCATCATTTTTTTACCATCTTTCATGATACATTCTCCATTTTTCATACATTTTGTACCATTTTTCATTACCATGTCATTTTTCATTGGCATGGTTTTACCATTTTTCATTACCATCATTTTACCATCTTTCATCATACAACAATCTTTCATTGTGGTAGATTTTTTCTTGGTTTGTGCAGATGCGTTAAAAGATACGCATAGTAAAATCAATGCAAATACAGCAGCCATTTTTACTAAAACTAATTTTTGAATTCTCATGATAATTTTTTTTAAAATTTCTTCAGTAATGCTGTTGCCCACTCTTCAGTTTCGCTGTTGCCCGTATTTATTATTTTTTTACTTTTAAGAAACTTGCATTAATTGCTACCACCACTGTGCTTACTGTCATTAATACGGCACCTGCAGCTGGACTCAATAAAATGCCTTGCTTGTACAAAACACCTGCTGCCAAAGGCAATGCAATTACATTGTAGCCCGTAGCCCAAATTAAATTCTGAACCATTTTTTTGTAAGTGGCTTTACCAAATAAAATCAAACTAACAATATCTTTTGGGTTACTGTTTACCAAAACGATGCCTGCAGTTTCTGCTGCTATGTCGCTACCACTCCCAACCGCTATACCTACATCTGCAATGGCCAAGGCAGGGGCATCGTTTACCCCATCGCCTGTCATGGCTACAAACTCACCTTTGGCTTGTAGTTCTTTTATTTTCTCCAATTTTTGATGTGGCAATACTTCAGCAATAAAATTATCCATGCCCAACGTATCGCTTACAATTTTTGCTACTTTGCTATTATCACCCGTAAGCAAAATCGATTTAATATTGTTTTCTTTTAGCGTCTTTATGGCACTAGCAGATTCAGGTCTTATCTCATCGGATAAAGCAATGTATCCCGCTAGTTCTTTATTAACAATCACAAATACAATTGTTTCTGTATCGTTGGCTGTAAAGCCTTCGGGAATTAGTATATTGTTTTCTTTTAAATATCCAGGACTAACCACTAATATTTTCTTGCCTTCTACCATTGCTTCTACCCCTTTGCCTGTAATGGCATTGAAATTTTCTGTAGCGGGTATGGTAATTGATAACTCTTTTGCCTTTTGTAAAATACCTGTTGCTATAGGGTGCTCTGATTTTTGTTCTAAGGCAGCTGCTAAACGAATAATTTCATTTTCTGGCCCAGCCCCTGCGCTTTCCTTAGAAGAGGTAGAAAGTGCCACAATTTTTGATACTTCAAATTTCCCTACCGTCAAAGTACCAGTTTTGTCAAAAACAATGGTGGTTATTTTTCTTGCATTTTCAAAGGCTGTTCTGTTCTTAATGAGCAACCCATTTTTTGCTGATAGTGCGGTGGATTTTGCAACCACCAACGGAACTGCCAAACCCAAGGCATGTGGGCAACAAATGACTATTACTGTAACCATTCGCTCCATAGCAAAAGCCAATGATTGACCTGTGAAATACCAATATAAAAATGTGGCAATACCAGTAACAAGTGCTATAAAGGTTAGCCATCTTGCTGCTTGGTTGGCTAATAGCTGTGTCTGCGATTTTGATTTTTGCGCATCGTCTACCAACTTAATAACCTGTGATAAATACGAATCTTTTGCTGCATGGCTTACGGTAACTTTTATAGAACCATTGCCATTAATAGCCCCTGCAATTACCTTATCAGCTTTTACTTTTTGTACAGGCTTACTTTCGCCTGTAAGCATGCTCTCGTTAAGATAACTTTCGCCTTCCAAAATAATTCCATCTGCCGGCACTTTTTCGCCGGGCTTTACTAAAATAATATCGTTTTCTTTTAAAGTGTCTGTTTTTACATCCTGCACCTTGTTGGAAAATACTAAATGTGCATCTGCAGGCATAAGCTGCACCAACAGTTCCAATTCTTTTGATGCACCTGCAACAGATTTCATTTCTATCCAATGCCCCAAAAGCATAATGAGAATCAACGTTGCTAATTCCCAAAAAAAGTCCATGCCCTGTAAACCAAATACAATTGCTACACTATAGATGTATGCAACTGTTATGGCGAAGCCTATTAAGAACATCATACCCGGGTTCTTCGCTTTCACTTCGTCCACTAAGCCTTTCAAAAATGGCCACCCACCATAAAAAAATACAATGGTTGACAAACCAAAGAGAATATATTGAGAACCTGCAAACGCCCAATCTACGCCCAAGAATTTTTGAATCATCATTGATAAGAGCATGATGGGAACAGTAAGAAAAAGCACAATATAAAATCGCTTTTTAAAATCGGCAATCATAGTGTTGTGGTTGTGTCCTTCGTGTCCCATAGCTGGGTTGCTACTATGTTGATGTTGCGAATGATCAACTTTATTATCTGCTTTTACCAATACCAACGTCATTCCGCATTTTGGGCAATTACCCGGCTTATCCTGCATTACTTCAGGGTGCATTGGGCAAGTATATTTTTGTAGCTCCTGTTGATGTTCCATTTTTTTCTTTAAAAGATTAACAGAAATGTTGGCGCTATTTGTGATTCATTTTCTGCATGGTATCCATTCCTTTCATATTTCCTATTTTATTCTGGTCCATATTCATTTTTCCATTTTGCATATTTTTCATTCTATTCATCATTTGTGGATTTTCCATCATCATTTTGCACATACCATCCATCATTGTGCTATCATTGTTACTCATTTCCATCATGCTTTTCATCATGCTTTGCATCATCATGGGATTGTCTTTCATCATCTTCATCATTGAACTATTTTCTCCCATCATCATGTTATTTTTATCGTTCATCATCGCTGCCATCATTTCCTGGTGCATACTACTATCTCCTGCAATTTTGTTCATAATGTCTTTTCTAGACTCAGCATTTGAAAGTATTTTTGTAGAATCTGCATCTGATTGGCAAGCAGAGAAAAATGATGCAAGTATGATTGCAAATAAGAAAATTTGTACTTTTTTCATAACTTAATTTTTAGCTGTGAAAGAATATTCACAATAATTGGTAAGCTACTTCT
>JANMGS010000201.1:0-4018 GCA_031374745.1 Ferruginibacter sp.
AATTTTTTGACCCAAATTGCATCCGGTGGAGACGTTTAGGGAATTTAACGGTTATTTTGGGGTCCGGTGGAGACACCCTAACTTCGCCAATGAGATAGTCCGTGCTACAGAAGATGATTGTGTAAAATAGCTTGTATACAGTTCTTGCAGCTCCCAACAATGAAATGGGTGAGGCCTATAACTCGCAACAAATATCCTGCATATACATACGACACATGGGTTCAAACAACACCAAAAAATGTACTTTCTGATTCTTGTTATTGGCAAATGACTCGCATTAATCTTGATACCATTGCAAAACCGCTGATGCATATTTAATGTCTGCAATTTTTTGGAGAGTGGTTTTGTATTGTGCATACATGTCATTATTGTTCATAATTTTTCTTTTATTTAAATGTTATCCTCAACAATCTCTGGCACAAATCAATTGTTGTTATTAAATATTTCATTTTTTTTAACTCTTTAAAGCATTATTGCCTTTGCGCTGATATTGTTGTTAAACAATATTCTTTTCTTAAAATTCTTTTACATCCATTTTCTTTGTTTATTTGATCTATATGAGTGCCTCATCATACTTTTTTTATGCAAATTCAAAACTACTTCATTGCCCGCACTATTTTCAAAATAATAGGTATCATTATTGAAAAATTGGCAAGTCCTATTTTTTATAATTTTGATAATGCTTCTATTTTTAAATGTTGTAAAATTTTCTCCTGATTCATTTTTTTAAATAGCTTTTTTATAACAAATGCGAGTGATACTTATATCTTAGTTGAGTTTTAACAAGGCTACGGATACGATTTTTCTATTTCATAGAGAATTGTTGATAGGGCGCATATACTTATTAACGTTTTTACTCGCTTCTATAAATGTTGAAAAATGATTTGCTACTAAAGGGCTGCTGAGGAAAGAGCGATGTCTGTATTTGTTTGCAAAAATTGAGCATCTAAAAGAATAGGTCTTTGTTTCATACAATTCCATTTTTACAAAAATATGTAAAAATGGAATCAAGCATTCTAGTAAGAAATTAATAAAACAGCTTGGAAATTCGCAATTTGCAGTACTTCTATAAAATATTTATTTCAGTTAAAACTTTGTCGTTGGAACCTCTCTCTCAAAGAGTTCTTTGGACAAGCCATATCCAAAAAACAACAGCAGAAGCTGAAAGCGAGATTGCTGTTGTTTACATGTAATTTATTTTTTTGCCCCCAATTCCTTATGGGCGTTAAAATACAAACTGAAGAAACAAAACTGAGTATCATTTTCACAAGTCATTTGAGAAGTTTGTTTCGAGAGGATTGAAGATATTTCTTGAGCGAAACAAGGTAAATTTTGGAGTCATAGTCTATCAGCTTAGGCTAAAAATCTGAAGAAGTTACTCCAAATAAAACACCAATGGCAACATCAATAATTAAGTCAAGGAAACTTTAAGGATAAATAATTTTCATAGCAAAACTAGGTACAGTAAAATTCCCAGATATATCTTGAGAATAACGAGTGTATCTAACAAGCCTATTTTGTGAATCAAATGAATTTATAAACTTTGTATCAATTAAAGCATTACTTGTGCCTCCCGAAGTCAATACACCATTAAGCCATGATACTTGGCTTCTATCAATTGTGTTTAAGGCTTGGTTATTAAACTGATTATCGTAAGAGCCGCCTATAAGATATTCTTGTAAAAAAACACCATAATATGTACATAGATTATACAACTGAATTCCGTATAGAGTTTTCAATATATTAGTATAAGAAAGATTATCGTTGGTGCTTCTTACAAAATTAAAAATAGTTGTGTCCTTTCCATAAAAAACACCAGGATTATTGCTTGTAACTGTATCTATTGAAGACCTATAAATGCTTCTGCGAATTAAATTACCTGAAGCAGAAAAATTTAGGTTTACCGAAGCTGTGTCCCATCTTTTGTCAGGAATTCCTGGTCCATTGTCAATATAAGAACGATAGTATTCCTTTAAAAAGAACGGGTTAAAATTTGCATCTACTAACAATTCCGCTTTAAAATCAGATAGATAAAAAACACTTCCACTTGGGTGATATTGAACAAACAAATTTGTATTTGGAGTCTTTATATTTGTAATTTTAGTATTAATACCCATACTTTCATAAGCAAAATCGTATTTATATTTAATAGTCCCGGCGCTATCATGTTCAATTTTACTTACCTTAGTTCCATTCCAACTAATAATATCCTTTGAAACATCCGATACACTAAAAGTATTTGTATATCTAATTTCCGTTAGCTGATTTTGCGAATTGTAACTATACATTGCAAAAGCGCTATCAAAACCTCCCAAAGCAACAGAAAGTTTTATTTTCTTTTGTCCGTTAAAAGTTGCATTTTTTAGAAAATAAAAAAGAGAATCAACAATCACTCCGTTGTTGTAATTAAGCTCTACGAGTGATAAAATTTTAGAAGTGTCGCTAACAATTGCCGAATCTACTACATTTGGCGGTGTATTCTCAATCGTAAAATCTTTTTGACAAGAAGATAAATACAAAGCAGCAATTGCAATAACTGAAAGAAAGATATTTTTTGTTTTCATTAAGTTGAATTTATTAGAGAGCAGACCATGTGACTTATCTAAGCGTTGCACCCATTCAATATATTTAGCTAATTTTGATAATCAAGCAAAAATAGTATAATGATTGTAAATGATATAGTTAAGTTTCTAGAAACCATTGCCCCTCCTTCCCTTCAAGAAGATTATGACAATGCAGGTTTGCTTACCGGTAATGCGCACAACAATTGCACGGGCGTACTCATAAGCCTAGATTGTACTGAGGCCATTGTGCAAGAAGCAATAGAAAAAAAATGCAATCTTATCGTAGCGCATCACCCCATTATTTTTAGTGGATTAAAAAAGATAAATGGCAATAATTATGTAGAGCGTACCATCATCCAAGCCATTAAAAACGATATTGCCATTTATGCCATACATACCAATTTAGACAATGTACTGCACGGTGTAAGTGGAAAAATAGCAGCAAAACTTGGGTTAGAAGATGTGCAAATACTTGCACCTAAGAAAAATATTTTACAAAAATTGGTAGTGTATGTACCCACAAAAAGTGCCCAACTATTAGCCGACGCAATGTTTGCAGCAGGCGCAGGTAATATTGGCAACTACAGCGAGTGTAGTTTTAGCCATATTGGAATAGGCAGTTTTAAGCCAGAACAAGGGGCAAATCCACAAACGGGTGAAATAGGCAAAAGAGAAACAGTGGAAGAAACCAAAATAGAAGTAATTTTTCCAAATTGGTTACAGGGGCAAATTGTACATGCCATGAAACAAAACCATCCTTACGAAGAAGTAGCTCACCAAATTTATAATTTGGAAAATAAGTACCAAGAAACGGGCAGCGGCGTGATAGGAATACTACCTAGCGCATTGGATGAACCTGCTTTTCTATCACTTTTAGCTAAGATATTTAAATTAAAAACAATTCGTCATACCCCATTTACAGATAAAAAACTGCAAAAAGTAGCTATTTGTGGAGGTGCAGGCAGTTTCCTTACAAACACAGCAAAAGCAGCAGGGGCCGATGTTTATGTAACAGCAGATATAAAATACCACGAGTTTTTTGATGCAGATGGTCAACTTTTATTGGCAGATATTGGGCATTATGAAAGCGAACAGTTTACGATAGACTTACTATTTGAACTTTTGAGCAATAAATTCCCTAACTTTGCGCTCCTAAAAACAGGTGTGAATACGAATCCTGTTCAATATTTTGTCTCGTAAAACACAAAAATACTAGTAACACTATGGCAGCAGTTAAAGAATTTTCGGTAGAAGAAAAATTGACCTCTCTTGTGCGTTTGCAAAAAATAGATAGTAAACTGGATGAAATTCAGATACTTAAGGGTGAATTACCAATGGAAGTAAAAGACCTAGAAGATGAAATTGAGGGATTGCATGCACGCCAAACTCGTGTAGAAGAAGAAATAAACGGTATTACAGAATTTATAGAATTGCGCAAAGCGGGTATTGCAGAA
>JANMGS010000496.1:0-9660 GCA_031374745.1 Ferruginibacter sp.
CTAATTTGCCATTCTTCTTATTTCTAAAAGCATCAACAATGAAAAATGAATTTCATACCTTTTATTTTAGCCACTAATGACACGAATTTACACGAATAAGAAATACTAATTTGCCATTCTTCTTATTTCTAAAAGCATCTACAATGAAAAAATGTATTTCAGACCTATTTATTTTAGCCACTAATGACACGAATTTACACGAATAAGAAATACTAATTTGCCATTCTTCTTACTTCTAACCTGCTTCTTCCAAAATTTGCAATAAGCCCTAGTTTACAGCCAGACAATTTACAATAATTGATGGTTTGAGCCATATCTTCATTTGAGATACAGTCTTTTGCTTTTATTTCTAAAATTATTTTATCATAAACAACAAAATCAGCATTAACTTTTTACTTAGCAAATGCTTTTTATAATATACCGGGTATTCTTTTTCTCTTTGGTATTGCAAAAATTGATTATCAAATTCCCATTCCAATGCTTCCTTATAAATAATTTCTAACAACCCTGGCCCAAGTTCGTTGTGTACTTCCATACAAATTCCAGTTATTAAATATGCTTCATCTTTATAAATTAAATCATGCATAATCTTTATACTGTTTTTAGTTGTTCAAAAATTAAAAATACTATTTTATCTGTATTTATTCGTGTAAATTCGTGTAATTGGTGGCAACCAAATGATGAAAAAGCTGCAATAAAAAAGATTTAAAAATTTCCTTAATATCATCTATTTTAGAAAATAGTACTCACAATAATGAAAATATTTTTAGCACAACAAAATTATCATATTGGTAATATCGAAGCAAATACTGCAAAAATTATTGAAGCCATTGAAATAGCAAAAGCACAAAAAGGCGATATTATTTTATTCAGCGAATTATCTGTTTGTGGGTATGCTCCAAAAGATTTTTTATATTTTAATGATTTTATAGAAAAATGCTATGCGGCCATTGAGCAAATAAAATTACATGCAGATGGTATAGCGGTTATAGTAGGTGCACCACAACGCAATGATAAAATTGAAGGAAAAGATTTATACAATGCGGCCTACTTTTTAGCAGACAAAGAAATAAAACAAGTTATACACAAAACCTGTTTGCCTACTTATGATGTATTTGACGAAGACCGGTATTTTGAACCTGCTAGTGATTGGAATGTTGTAACATATAAAGGCAAAAAATTGGCCATCACCATTTGTGAGGATATTTGGAACCTTGGGGACAATCCGCTTTACATCAATTGTCCTATGGACATGCTCACCAAACAACTACCAGATCTAATGCTAAATATGTCGGCATCGCCATTTGACTATACACACGATGAAGACCGCCATGCCATTATAAAAGCAAATGTGCAAAAATATAAAATACCCATGTTCTATTGCGGCAGTGTGGGCAGCCAAACAGAAATAGTGTTTGATGGAAGCTCATTGGTATTTGACAAGCATGCAAACCTATGTGGCAAATTGGCTTCGTTTAAAGAAGACATGCAATCATTTATTTTAAAAGATGATGGTACAATTGAAGGAGACATCATACAAGCTGCCAATTATATTCCAGATAGGGAATTGAGCCCCGCAACGCTACAAGCCACTTTACACATTCCACAAATTTATGATGCCCTCATTATGGGTATACGAGATTACTTCTCCAAAATGGGATTTAAAAAAGCAATATTAGGCAGTAGCGGTGGTATAGATAGTGCAGTTACCCTTGCACTTGCATGTGAAGCATTGGGTGCAGAAAATGTAAAAGCTATTTTGATGCCTTCGCAATATTCTACTGGGCATTCTATTGCTGATGCAGAACAATTGAGTAATAATTTAAAAAACGAATACAATATTATTCCTATAAAAAATATTTATGAAAGTTTTTTAATTGAACTAAAACCGCTTTTTGCTGACTTACCTTTTAATGTTGCAGAAGAAAATATACAAAGCCGCACTAGGGGCAATCTATTAATGGCCATTGCTAATAAATTTGGATACATCTTACTAAACACATCCAACAAAAGTGAATTGGCTACCGGCTATGGCACACTCTATGGCGATATGGCAGGCGGCATAGGCGTTTTGGGAGATTGCTACAAAGTACAGATTTATGAATTGGCAAAATACATAAATAGAAATGGCGAAATTATTCCAGAAAACATTATAACAAAAGCTCCAAGTGCAGAACTGAGGCCAGATCAAAAAGATAGTGATAGTTTGCCCGAATATGATATACTAGATAAAATTTTATACCAATATATAGAATGGCAAAAAGACCCACATCAAATAAAAGCACAAGGATTTGACGCAACATTGGTAGATAGGGTATTAAAAATGGTAAACATAAATGAATACAAGCGAAATCAATTTTGTCCAATCATCCGTATTTCGCCTAAAGCATTTGGTGTAGGTAGAAGGATGCCGATTGTGGGGAAATATTTAAGCTGAGGAATGATGTTTGGTATCTGTTGTTTGGTGTTTGAATTCTGTTGTTTGGTGTTTATTGTTTGGTGTTAAGTGCCGATCTAATTCAACCTATTTTACATTTGCCTTGATCGTAAAAGCTAATCCATTTCGTAGCTAAACAACAACAAACACCAAACAACAAACATTATTTTTTAACAAACATTTTCATACAATAAAATATTAAGGCACAGTTATTATACTTATTGACTGTAATTTGCAACTTCCGAAAAAATAAAACTTATATGTTACAGACCGCAGAAGATATTCGCTTGCTAAATGAAAAAATAAATCATGCCGCAGGCTTTGTTTCTAGAATTAATGATGAGCTTGGAAAAGTGATCGTAGGCCAACAAACCATGATAGAAAGATTGCTTATAGGACTATTGAGTAATGGACACATTTTATTGGAAGGTGTACCTGGTCTTGCAAAAACGCTGGCCATAAAATCGCTATCGCAAACAATACATGCTAATTTTAGTAGAATACAATTTACGCCTGACCTTTTGCCGGCAGATGTGGTAGGTACGATGATTTACAACCAAGGAAAAAATGAATTTTACGTACGCAAAGGTCCCATTTTTGCCAATTTTATTTTAGCAGATGAAATAAACCGTGCACCCGCAAAAGTACAAAGTGCACTATTAGAAGCCATGCAAGAAAGGCAGGTAACCATTGGCGATACGAGTTACAAATTGCAAGAGCCCTTTTTGGTATTGGCTACACAAAATCCAATAGAGCAGGAAGGTACATACCCCTTACCCGAAGCGCAAGTAGATCGTTTTATGATGAAAGTGGTAGTTGGATACCCAACTAAAGCAGAAGAACAATTAATCATCAGACAAAATACCCAGGCATTACAATTTGAAACCATCAATGCAGTAGCATCTACAACAGAAATACTTACCGCAAAAGAATTGGTAAGAGAAGTGTATGTAGATGAAAAAATAGAAAATTATATTCTTGACATTGTTTTTGCGACACGTTTTCCAGATAATTACAATTTGGCAAAGTTGAAACCATTGATTGGTTTTGGTGGTTCGCCAAGGGCGAGTATTAACCTAGCGCTGGCTGCAAAAGCACATGCATTCTTAAACAAACGAGGCTATGTTGTACCAGATGATGTAAGAAATGTTTGTAAAGATATATTGCGCCATCGCATAGGGCTTACATACGAAGCAGAGGCCGAAAATGTGAATGTGGAAAATATAATAGATGAAATTATTGGAGCGATAAAAGCCCCCTAAATCCCCCGAAGGCGGAGGACTTTTAAACCCTTAAATATTATGAAGTTTTTTAAAATAGCAAAGACTACAAGCTCTCCCCCTTCGGGGGAGGTGGAGGGGGCTGCTGATATATTAAAAAAAGTTCGTGAACTCGAAATCAAAAGCAAAAAGATAACAACACATCTTTTTACGGGCGAGTACCATTCTGCTTTTAAAGGAAAAGGAATGAGTTTTAGAGAAGTGCGGGAATACAGTGCAGGAGATGATGTTCGGTTTATAGATTGGAATGTAAGTGCTCGTTTTTCTACTCCGTTTTCAAAAATATTTGAAGAAGAAAGAGAACTTACCGTAATGTTGATGGTAGACACAAGCACCAGCAATTTATTCGGCACAATAGGCAAGCGAAAAAAAGACCTTATCATTGAGATGGCTGCAGTACTCGCTTTTAGTGCAGTAAGCAATAATGATAAAGTAGGCGTTATTTTTTTTAGTAATAAGGTAGAGAAATATATTCCACCAAAAAAGGGTAGACCACATGCATTATTTATTGTACGGGAATTGTTAAGTTTAGAGGCCACTGCTGCAGGAACGGATATAGACGAAGCCATCAAATATTTTAATAATACCACTAGACAAAAAAGTATTGCATTTATTTTAAGCGATTTCTTGGCCACCGGATACGACAACGACTTAAAAGTGATAGGCAAAAAACATGATGTGATTGGTTTAAAAGTGTACGATAAAATGGATATGCAATTGCCAAAAGCAGGCTTGCTACAATTAAAAGATGCAGAAACAGGAAAAGTAAAGTGGATAGATAGCGATGATGCATTGGTACGTCACAATTACCAACAATACTTTTTTGAGCAAACAGATATATGCAAAAAATATTTTAAGCAGGCAGGGGCAGAATTGCTACACGTGCGCACAGACGAGGATTATGTAAAAATTTTACAGCAGTTCTTTTTAAAAAGAAAATAACCATGAGAAGCAATTTTACATCATACATAAAAATATATTGTACCGCTTCGCTTTTTTTGCTTGCAAGTAATATAGCAGCCGCACAAAACATTCGTACATCTGTAGATAAAAAAGACATTCTCATTGGAGAGCAAATTTCCTATACGCTTCGAGCAGATTTGCCTTCTTCAGATTTCAAGATAGCACTTACTCTACCAGATTCCATCCCACATTTTGAAGTAGTAGATAATAGGATTGGAGATACAACCATTGATGGTAAATTTATCTGGCAACAGAAAATTATTTTTACCAGCTTCGATTCTGGAAGTTTTAGCTTCCCTCCGCTCAATTATCGTATCAATCATTTAAACAAAGCATCTCAAGATTTATACACAGATTCTTTCAGCATAAATGTGGGCTATATGCCATTAGACAAAGATGGAAAGCCACGAGATATTAAAACAGTGATAGAAGTTGCGTATTTTAACTGGCTATGGATTATCATTGCTGGAGGGGTATTGGCTTTTGTGATTTTCCTTTTCTTTTTGTTTAGGTATATAAGAAAAAATAAAACAGCTATACCCGCATCCGTTGGTTTGACCGCTTACAAAGAAGCCATGCAAGCTTTAGCGGTTCTTAAAAAAGCTAATGATGACAGATCCATACCAGTAAAAGAATACCACAGTAAATTGGCAGAAGTATTAAAAACATATTACAGCAAAGCGGTTCGTAAGAATATATTAAACAATACTTCGGAAGAAATTTTAGCGAAATTGAAATTTCATGAAGTAAATGCCATAACTGCATCGCAAGCCAACGAGGCATTACAAACGGGCGATGCCACCAAATTTGCAAAGTATAATCCTACATTTACAGAAAATGAAACTGCATTACAATATTTAAAAAATACCATTGAAGAAATAGAAACATTACGTCACAAAAAAAATTAGAATTTGCTTTTCGACTATTTTCAAAATATCAGCTTTACACAACCTTATTTTTTTGCTTTATTGCTTTTAATACCACTATTAATTTTTTGGTACATAAAAACCAATAATAAGCGGAGTGCATCCATCCAAATTTCTACAGTAGCTGCAAAAGGGCTTTCTACATTTAAAGCATCTATGCGGCACGTACCTTTTATTTGCAGAATGTTGGCAATTATATTTATCATTATCGCATTAGCCAACCCACAAACAAAAAATGATGAACAACATGCCGAAGGTGAAGGAATAGACATTGTACTTTGCATAGATGTAAGTGGAAGTATGACTGCACAAGACCTTAAACCAAACAGGCTGGAAGCCGCAAAAAATGTGGCCATCGATTTTGTAAACAGAAGAATCGCAGATAGGATTGGCGTTGTAATTTTTGCTGGCGAAAGTTTTACACAATGCCCACTTACTACAGATCATGGGGTATTAATTTCAGCAATAGAAAATATTCATAGTGGATTGCTTACCGATGGAACTGCCATTGGCGATGGCCTTGGCACGGGAGTAGATAGATTGAGGGGTAGCAAATCGAAATCTAAAATTGTAGTTTTATTGACAGACGGAGAAAACAATGGTGGTATTATAGACCCAAAATATGCAAAAGAGATTGCCAAAAATTTTGATGTAAAAGTGTACACTATTGGAGTAGGTACAGACGGCACTACTACTCAACCTGTACAAACAGCTTTGGGGGTAGAAATGAGAAATTTTAAAGTTTCTATAGATGAAAAATTATTGAAAGAAATTGCTGATCAAACTGGCGGAAAATATTTTAGGGCAAAAGACAACGAAGGGTTGAAAAATATTTATGCTACCATAGACGAATTAGAAAAATCTAAAGTAGAAATCTCTACCACTACAAGGTTTACTGATAAGTTTTTACCATTTGCCATCATGGCCTCTTTTTTCTTGCTGCTAGAAATTTTATTGCGCTATTTGGTTTTTAGAAAGTTTCCATAGGGTTTCACGCAAAGAAGAAAAGATTGCAAAGAAATAAAGAGCCATTTTTTCACGCAAAGATGATAAGATTGCAAAGAAACAAAGAGCCTTATTTCACACAGCGAAACAAAGATTACAAAGAAGCAAAGAACCATTTTTTAGCAAACTTTTTTTTATCTGACCCAATGCTACGCTTTTAGCTTTGTAGCAAAAAACTTATCTTGCACCCATGCAGGCAACAGTTTACAGATCTACAGGTAGTTGGTATATTTTAAAAAATAGTGAGGGCGAATTTGTGAATGCTCGCCTAAAGGGCAAATTAAAAATAAAAGGCATTACCTCTACAAACCCAATAGCGGTAGGCGATATTGTAGAACTGGATGCCGATGCAGAAGCCGATAGTTTGGTTATTTCTAAAATTTATGATAGAAGGAATTATATAAACCGAGTATCGCCCCACAATAAAAACTTACATCATATTGTTGCTGCCAATTTAGATCAGTCATTGCTTTTTGCCACTTTAAAAGACCCCAAAACATCTTTTGGTTTTATAGATCGCTTTCTAGTAACCTCCGAGGCATACCGTGTGCCAGCCATCATTGTTTTTAATAAGTCTGATTTATTTACTGAAAAAGAAAAAACAAAATTTGAATTAGCAAAAAAAAATTACGAAACCATTGGGTATAAGATTATGCTCATGAGCATAGAAAAAAATGAAGGCACGCAAGCCGTAAAAGATTTATTGCAAAATAAAACCACTTTACTTAGCGGCCACTCTGGTGTAGGAAAATCTACTTTTATCAATTATGTGTTGCCCGAGCTTGCCTTAAAAACCTTGGAAGTGAGCGATTGGAGCGGCAAGGGTATGCACACCACCACTTTTGCACAAATGTTTGATTTGCCCTTTGGTGGTATCATTATAGATACGCCAGGCATTAGAGAAATGGGCATTGTAGATGTTCCGCAAAAAGAGCTAGCACAATATTTCCCCGAAATGCGGGCAGTAATGAACGATTGCAAGTTTAACAATTGTGTACATTTTAACGAACCAGGTTGTGCAGTAAAAGCAGCCGTAAATGAAGGTGTAATTTCTGAAGAAAGGTACTTAAGTTATTTGGCAATAAAAGATACCATTGAGGAAAAAGGATATTAGTTATTAGAAATTGGTAATTAGTTGAAGCGCTATTTAATGTACTTCGAAAAACTATTATTGCAAAGTGGCATATAACATAAAAGAACCTGCAATTACAAATAGAACTCCAGCATAAAGTATATTTATTTTATGTGAGATATCATGCAATTTGTCCCATTTTTTAAAAATATCCAAATGATCAAAGTCACTAAAAATAAATGCCAATATTGCTTTTGAAAAAATACGAAATGTCCCAAAAATTAGTTTAATGAGAATGGTTAAGATTATAAAATCAATTATAATAAAGTAATATAGCGTATTCAATTTTATAATTATTATAAATAGTAATCAATATGCTTTATGACGTACAATTTTAATATTTCTTTCCCCCTTTGTATTTTTTCTTATTGCTATTGCTCAATATTTCCTCTTGGCTTTTTCCTCTAGCATCATTGGGGCATCCCAATTTTTCTTTTTTCTGAAAAATAGCACAACTACTTAATAAAATAATAAATGTTAATGGTAGTAATATTTTCTTCATAGTACAAATGTAATATTTTGTTTTAACTCTCGTAAAAACGAACAATAGCAAATAAAATTGCATCTAAAATTCATGAATTATTCCTTAATAAAGGGAAGTAACATTCCTCAATAATTTAAAATAATATCAAAATTTCACAGGCTTCTAAGCCCCTCCTTCGGAGAGCCTGTCCCGACGTTTTGTCGGGAGGTTTGGGGAGGCTACTCTTCGGAGGGGTTTGAGGAGGCCGGGTCTTCCTTAAACCACCCACTATACATTAAATAATTATTGGCAATTCTATCTATCTCACCGCTTATCAATTCTTGACTAATGGTTTTTACTTTTTTAGCTGGTACACCAGCGTATATGCTACCTGGCTCTACAATCGTATTTTCCAACACAACAGCTCCAGCCGCAATGATGGAGTTGCTTCCCACTTGCACATTATCCATCACAATAGCACCCATACCCACGAGCACATTATCTGCAAGCGTACAACCATGCACAATAGCGTTGTGTCCTATGCTCACATTATTGCCAATAAACACTTTTGTTTTTTCGTAAGTACAATGTATCACCGCACCATCTTGCACATTCACTTTATTGCCCATGCGAATGCTATTTACATCGCCCCTTATCACAGCATTAAACCATACACTACAATCATTGCCCATTTCTACATCGCCTACTATTGTTGCGTTTGGCGCTATAAAACAATCATTTCCCATTTGTGGTGATATCCCTTTTACCGGAAGTATTAAAGCCATAAGTTTCTTTTTTGTAAAAATAGTTATTAAAGATTTCAATTAATAATCTTAGTCCATTAAAATACAAAATGCATTTCAAGTCCCTCCTTTGGAGGGATTTAGGGAGGCCTTGGAGCATCAGCAGAAAATCATTTTTCAACATTTGTATCCGGCTACCTGCCAGCCGGCAGGCGGGTTCGCCACTGCCGACTTAGCAGTCCGCATTCGCTGCTATCCGGGCTAGGCTCAGCAGGGGAACATTTTCCAGCTTTTATATAAGCGAGTGGAAGTTTCATATAGTAGGAAGTTTTGTATATTTAATGACAGAAAAATTATAAAATGCATAAAATATGAGTCTACTACAAGCTGGAATAGCCGCAGGGCTTTTACTAATGGTTGTATTCATAGTTATATTTCTATTTTTGGGTACAACCATTTTTACTAAATTATTAATGAAAATATATAGGAAAATTGCAAACAATATTTACAACACTCCAACTTCATATAAAAAAGCCACATTACCTTTTTTATTATGTATTTTAATTTCGCTAATAATTTCTATTTCTCTTTTCTACCTTTTTATTTATTTTTTAGACTCTCTAACCTTTTTCTCATGGCTGAGAGTTTATGGAGACGTGGACATTGCAGCAATTTTTAATTATTAAGCCAATTCTTTTTTCATATTTCTTT
>JANMGS010000503.1:0-3510 GCA_031374745.1 Ferruginibacter sp.
CACAGAATTACTAAAAGCATCGGCAGATTATAGTAAAGATTTATTGCTTAGAGAATTGCAAATAAGGTTGGCAGAACTGCAAGAGAAATGGCATTATACCAGTTTGGAAAAAATATTTTTCGAAGAAAAAATATACAAAGAATTAGAAAAGAAGCACGAAACTTGGGATAAAGTTTTAACCGCTATTGACAAAGCATTTGAGCCTTTCAAAAAATTATTAAAGCGAGATATTACAAGAGAAGATATAGTAAAGCTTACAGAAAAGCCAGTTCGTAGAATTTACAAATTAGACATAGATGACTTGAATGAGCAGATAAAGAATTTGGAAGGGGATATGAAATTAGTGAAGCATGATATTGCAAATTTGACAGATTATGCTGTTGCCTACTACGAAAATTTACTAAAGAAATTTGGCAAAGGAAGGGAAAGAAAAACGGAGATTAGAGCATTTGATACCATTCAAGCAAAGTCTGTAGCCATAGCAAATATTAAGTTGTATGCAAATTTTGCCGATGGTTTCATAGGCATCGGTTTAAAGAAAGACGAATACATTGCTGAAGTGTCTGACTTGGATGATATAATTGCATTTACAAAAGCTGGTATTATGAAAGTAGTACGAGTGAGTGAAAAAACATTTATTGGAAAAGATATCATTCATGCAGCCGTTTTTCAGAAAGGGGATGAGCGTACTACTTATAATGTTATTTATGTAGATGGAAAAACCGGAACCAGTTTTGCAAAGCGGTTTAATGTAACAGGAATAACCAGGGAAAAAGAATATGATTTGACCAAGGGTTCCGAAAAAAGTAAAGTGCATTATTTTTCTGCCAACGCTAATGGCGAGGCAGAAGTAGTTAAAATAATTCTTAGCCCAAACTGTAATGCAAAGAAAAAAGAATTTGATTTTTATTTTGAAGAATTAGAAATTAAGGGTAGAGGTTCCATGGGAAATACCGTTACCAAATATCCAATAAAAACCATTCGCTTTAAAGAGGCCGGAAGATCTACGTTGGATGCAAAGAAACTTTGGTACGACGATAAATTTGGTAGATTAAACGTAGATGAAAAGGGCTTGTACCTTGGCAAGTTTGAAGCCGAAGACAGATTGGTTGTATTTTATAAAGACGGAAATTATGAAATGATAGATCAAGAACTTACACAACGGTTTGAAATGGATAAAATATTAAGCATTTTAAAATTTGATTCCAATAAAATTTTCACTGCTGTGTATTTTGATGGAGATAAGAACCAGTATAATGTAAAGCGTTTTAAAATTGAAACAACCACATTAAATAGCAAGTATTTCTTCATTAAAGAAGGCAAAAACAACATGCTTACTGCTGTCTCATCTGACGAATTTCCATTACTAAATGTTAAAACTGGAAAAGGCCAACAGGTAAACAATGTAAAGTTTAAAGTAGATAAATTGGTGGAAGTTATGGGCTGGAAGGCAATAGGGAGTAAGCTAATGGACTTTAATAAAAATATAGAAATGGAGTTTGTGCAGCCGAAGGAAGAAACGGCACAGCAAGATTTGTTTGAATGATTTAATACATAAGCTTTGTTGTTGTTGTAAATTGTGTAAAATATTAAATGTAGTATATGAAAAAAATAATCAACAGCAGCATTCTTATCATTTTTAGCATTGTTTCTTTTGCACAAGTAAAAGTTATTTCAATACAACCAAATGCAGGTGCCAAAGAAATTTTATATTTTTTTGACAACATTGTGATAAATGCAGAGGTATTGAGTTTAATAGATGTAAATAAAATTGCTGATGTAAATATTGTCAAATCAAATGCCGGAGAAAATAATAATGCAAAAAAAAGAATTTATATACAATCCAAAAATGCCAAAGACTTTGCGTTTTTATCATTTGCAGACATCAAACTTAAATATGTAAAAGCAACAACAAAGCCAGTTTTACTTTTGGTGAATAGCAATTTTATAAAAAACACCAAAGAATTTAAAATAGATGACAATATCATTTATGAAGTAGAGGTAGAACAAGGGGCAGATTTTGATGAGCTAAAAAACATGTATCCTAATTTTGCCATCGTAAACATAAAAACTAAAAATGCATTTCAACTAAAAGGAGAAAGACAAATGATGCTACAGGGTATACCGGAAAGTAGTAATCCTTTATAATAATTGAAAACTACATAGACTAAGTTGCATAATTTGGGCTACAAAATATTTGTAAAATAGATAAAGATCAATTTAATGAAGTACATTTCAATAGCAGTATTTACAATTCTTTTTTCGTGCAAGACAACAAAACAATTTCCAACAAATGCATCAATAACTGCTCCACAAAATGTTAGTCTCAATGGCAAGTTGTTTACTGCCTTGTTTCAACAAAGAGCTGCAGAGTATAGAGCATTGTGTTTTCAAAGTTATAATATTGCTCGAATGCGCATAGATACGTATGTTTCTCAATCTGATAAACCAAAAGTTATCATTACAGATATTGATGAAACAATCTTAGATAATAGCCCTTACGCAGTTCACCAAGCATATTTGGGTTCAGAATATACAACCAACACCTGGTATGAATGGACAGATAAAGCAGCGGCTGATACAATGCCTGGCGCTGCCTCGTTTCTCAAGTACGCTGCCTCAAAAAACATTCAGGTGTTTTATGTTACCAATAGAGAGGATAGGGAACGTAGCTCAACACTAGATAACCTTAAACGATTTGGATTGCCCAATGCAGATGAAATTCATTTATATACCAAAACAAATACTTCGAGCAAAGAAGCCAGAAGATTACAAATAATGGAACGATACGAAGTGGTTTTATTAATGGGCGATAACCTTGCCGACTTAAGTGTATTGTTTGATAAAAAAAATGAGGAGGAAAGAAGAACAAACACGGACTTAGTTGCGAGTGAGTTTGGAAAGAAATTTATTGTTTTTCCAAATACAAATTACGGTGACTGGGAAAGTAGTTTGTATAAGTATAATTACAAGTTTTCGCAAATGCAAAAGGATTCTGTAATAAAATCAGTGCTAAAAAATTATTAATCTTTTGCAAATCATTTTCGATAAATAAAAAAACCGCTTTAAAAAATAAAGCGGCTTTTTTATTGTGTTATTTTATTAAATCTGTCTATTTACATCAAAGTTTTCCAATTCTTTGCTCACAGCATTCAAGAAAGTACTACCAAGCGCACCATCAATAATTCTATGATCGTAGCTAAGTGATATATACATCATATGCCTAATGGCAATGCAATCACCTTGAGGCGTTTCTAGAACCATTGGTCTTTTTTTGATAGCTCCAACCGCCATGATGGCTACTTGTGGTTGGTTTATGATTGGAGTACCCATTATACTTCCAAAAGTACCTACATTGGTCAATGTAAAAGTACCCCCAGTGGTATCATCTGGTTTTAATTTACCGTTTCGGGCTGCTGCTGCAAGGCCATTCACCTGCTTGCAAAGTCCAGTAATATTTAGCTGATCTGCATTTTTTATCACCGGTACAATCAAATTGCCAGATGGTAA
>JANMGS010000505.1:0-3684 GCA_031374745.1 Ferruginibacter sp.
GGGTTAGTTTGTGCTAATGTGTTTATTGCAGGTATTAGTAGAACCGCAAATAAAAAAAGTTTCATTGAGTTGGTGTATTTCATAGGTTTTTTTTGCGAATATAGAATGTAATATCATATATTCATCATTAATTAAAAGATAATTCATTCGTTACCAATTCTTAAAAAATATATCCTTCGGCTGAAACCGTGTCCCACGAGCCCTTAGCTCTATTCTTCATCTTAATTTTTATATGCCTGTGTCTTAAATCAACACAGCATTTATTATCCTTTCGTTTGCCACGACGCAGCCGAGGTGAAACTTTTATTAAATTCATAAGCTTAATAAAAGTCGACAGTACGCCCTCGCTCGTTTTCTTCGCTCCATGCCCAATAAAGGCTAAGCGTTGGCTTCGGAAGTTGTAAGGATATCTACATTGGCAGAAGGCGAAGAAAATTAAACGCCGCTGGTTGAAAACCAAGCGGCGGCTATGATTTCAGCGAACACCAACGGCAGTGGAGATGAAAAGACATACTAAAGATTTGTAGAATGAGTTAATAAAATTTTAAATTATTTTATTGGCTTGATATCCAAGTTAGTTCTTTTATACCTCAATTCTTATTCCTGTGAAAACCCCGCAGGAAACGCAATAATTATTCATTATTAAAAATATAACAAGCAACTCCTTCGTACACATACCCTGATTTACCATTGCCTAATTCTTCAAAACTAGTGCTATAGAAATGGGATTTTGATCCATCATTATTATACCGGTGGAATGCTACACTATTTTGTATTTGTGTAGGATACGCATAAAAAGCGATACCCTCATAAGAATATTCAGCATTGCCATTTCCTAATTCTGAAAAACTGGTTGTGTAAAAGTGAGTTTTAGAGTTATTGTTTAGGTAACGATAGCATGGAATACTGCCAGAATCTTGTTGCGCTAAAACATAACCTGCTACGCCTTCGTAAGTGTAACCATATCTTCCATTTTTTATTTCATCCCAACTAGTTGTAAATAGATGATCTCTCTTTGCAGGATTATTATAACGGTATAATTTTGTTGTTTTCACTTTTACAATACCAGCAGAATTATTGTCTTCGGTTGTAAAAATATAGCATGCAACTCCTTCGTACACATACCCTGATTTACCATTGCCTAATTCTTCAAAACTAGTGGTATAGAAATGGGATTTTGATCCATCATTATTATATCGATGGAATGCTGCAGTATTTTGTATTTGTGTAGGATAGGCATAAAAAGCGATACCCTCGTAAGAATATTCAGCATTGCCTTTTCCTAATTCTGAAAAACTGGTTGTGTAAAAGTGAGTTTTAGAGTTATTGTTTAGGTACCGATAGCATGGAATACTGCCAGAATCTTGTTGCGCTAAAACATAACCTGCTACGCCTTCATAAGTGTAACCATATCTTCCATTTTTTATTTCATCCCAACTAGTCGTAAATAGATGATCTCTCTTTTCAGGATTGTTATAACGGTATAATTTTGTTGTGTTTTGTGCTTTACTATTAAAAATTGCAAGTACGAAAGTTAAAAAGAGAAAGTTTTTTATCATAAGAGTGTAGTGTTTTAAACAATTTAAAATGTGCCGCAAATTAAATTCATTTAGTATATAAAAACTAAATTAATTTATTTTAATTCAGCATTCGTTGGTTCCTTCCTACTAGCGCAGATATCTAGAAATGAGGCTTGGCCTTTGTGCGTTAGCATTCTGTGCGGCGCTATTATTAATTCAAAGCAAAATATCTTCCGCCTCGGTTAATGTCTCCACAAACCGTTCTCTAAGGTCGAGTCAAAATGTGCAAATATTAGAAAATACAAAAGCAAATTTGTAGATTTACAAAGCAATAATTTTGGTAATATAATTTCAGGGTATTACGGTTAGTAGTTTTGGAATCACAATCAATTAAATATGAAAGGTATCTTTTTAATTTCCTTCTTCTTTGTAACAACGTTTTCTTATTCTCAAAACCCAGATTCGGCAGGAGCTGCTGCGGTATCCTTTTTCAAAAATGCATTTTCAGAAGTACCTACTGGGCAGTTTTCAAATCTTGTCCCTTTCGCAAGTAATGGCAAATGGGGTTACCTTGATCGGAGCACCAGGAAAATAGTAGTAAAGCCTTTAATGCAAAATCCAGAATTTTTTAATCCAGACATAAAACCATTTTATAACGGTGTATTTGTAGATATTAGTGGTAATGGTAACATATCTATAGAACAACCAAAAGATTATGCATCTTACACTTATGAAAAAGGGCCTGATGTAGACGACAAAGTAAGGAGATCAAGTGACGGCTTTAAAGGTTTTACTGCTTCAATTAGTGGAGAATTAATTAATTATTCCGACTTATACCAATACAACACACAAGGTATTCCGGGCTGGAATATTCAACTTTTTCAATACAAAAACCAGTATTATGGAATAGTAAAAAATAAGGCTGGCTCAGCAGGAATCATAGATAGTAAAGGAAACCCTTTAAAAGGTTTTGACTTCAACTTTAATGAAATCATTGCAAACAGAGGAACAAAGGACACAGCGAATGCTTGGTTCTTTGTGAAAAAAAACGAAGCAGATAATTTTAGTTTAATAAGTACAAATGGCGCAGTTAAGAATATGAATGAAATATTCAACTACCCATTGCTCTCTACCGAAATATTTGGATATACACCTTACATAAAAGGGGACTCGTCTGCTATTTTTGATAGATACGAAATGAAATGGATCATAAAGCCACAAACAAAAATTAAAATCCAGACAATAGAATTTAGTTCTAAGGAAATCTTAACAAGAGATTTACCGAAAAACAGAAATAAAGTAAATATTTACTATCTAGTTGTAGACAAAGGGAACAGCTATTTTGTCGATATGAAAGGGAAAAAATACTTGCCCTTATAAAAATTGACTTCTACCCTTGTTTGAGCCCACCCTTCAAATTATTAAACTCCGAGCCTTGGTCTTCGACGAGCTGATCTATTTATAAAAAACCTTTCCTCACTTCTTTTTTCACATTAACCAATTCAGCTTTTTAGTGGATTTCCTTTTCTAATTATTGAAGTATCAGCTTGATCACGTAATAAAATTTAGTGTTGAAATTTTATTCCTATTAGCTGGTCAGTTTATTTCTCTCCTTCAGAACCTCCTTTGGAAACAATTGTAGTGTCGTCTATTACAGGTCTAAGTTCTTTGGCACTCGTATTCGTTGTAAATCTTGTATAAAATCTCATATACTGTTCGCCTTGTAACACCAAGGTATCTTTACTTACAAATACTTTGTAGGGATTTACATATACTTTGTCATCACTTTTACCTGTGATGTAAATTTTATTATCAACACCCCATGAATATTTTTCAGGATAGAGTTTTTCACCCGCCCCACTGCTGCTAGATATCGTGTTTGCATCAATTATCAAAGCAATTCCTGTATGACCACTTTGTTGCCAGGTACCAATAAACAACGCAGAGTCAATTTTGTGCTTTTCTTCAACTTGTGCTTTAAATTTTGCCGCAAGCTTTTCTTTTTCGGTTAAGTTATTTGACTTAGAAATGCAGGTTGAAAATTGAAAAATACTCAATAGAGGAATGGCGATAAATAATATTCGCATAACATTAATTTTAATGAACAGTAAATTCTTTAATAAGTATTAAACAGAAAAATTTATTTTATTTGTTTTCATTCTTT
>JANMGS010000255.1:0-2320 GCA_031374745.1 Ferruginibacter sp.
TAAACAAAACTGTATTATTTACTAAACGATTAATTGGTGTACCATAAATAAGTACACTTAATGTATTTTTGCAAGCAATGAGTAACAATAAATATGAAGCTGTTATTGGGCTAGAAGTACATGCTCAACTACAAACAAAAAGTAAATTATTTTGCGGAGATAGCACCAGCTTTGGTGCATTGCCCAATACACATGTGAGCCCAATATCGCTGGCGCACCCAGGCACTTTGCCTGTAATGAACAAAGAAGTAATTGCCCTAGCGGTAAAACTTGGCATTGCCTTACATTGTAAAATTGAAGAACATAATTATTTTGCCAGAAAAAATTATTTTTATCCAGACTTGCCAAAGGGTTATCAGGTAAGCCAACATACGGCTCCCATTTGCAATGCTGGTTATCTAAGCATACAAACCAGCAATGGTAAAAAAGAGGTGAAACTAAATCGAATTCACATGGAGGAAGATGCTGGCAAAAGCATACACGATTTATTGGACGATTATACTGCTATAGATTTGAATCGTGCTGGTACGCCACTGCTAGAAATTGTTACGGAGCCAGACATGCATTCTGCTGAAGAAGCATATATTTTTCTTACAGAACTTAGAAAACTTGTACGCTGGCTCGATGTATGTGATGGCAATATGGAAGAAGGAAGCTTACGATGCGATGCAAACATTTCTGTGCGCATAAAAGGCGAAAAAACACTGGGCACAAGAGTAGAAGTAAAAAACTTAAACAGCATTCGCAATGTAAAAAAAGCAATAGAAATAGAAGTAGAAAGACTTATATCCATTACAGAAAAGGGAGAGAAAATAATACAAGAAACAAGAAGTTTTAATGCAGATACCAATACAACTTTTTCATTGCGCAGCAAAGAGGAGGCAGATGATTACCGTTATTTCCCCGAGCCAGATTTACCGCCATTTCTAATAAAAGATGAATATGTAAATAGCATAAAAGCTACGATGCCTGCATTACCAGCTCAATTGCAACAAAAATATATGCTGGAATATGGTTTATCTGATTATGATGCCGCCATGATTTGCTTAGATAAAGAGGATGCGAATTTTTTCGAAACATTGGTAGCTAAAACGAAGCTTTCTAAAAATACAGCCAATTGGGTTAATGGTCCCATCAGGAATTACTGCAATGATAACAATATTGACAAAAAGAATTTTCCATTATCAACAGAAGCCATAGCCAATTTGATAAAATTTTCCGAAAGCGGAAAAATCCATTTCAATGTAGCTTCATCTAGGTTAATGGAAGCGATGATTAAAGAAAAAAATGATTCTCCCGAAACACTTGCAATGTCCATGAATCTATTGCAAGAAAACAATACAGACACTTTAGAGAAATGGGTAAATGAAACAATTGCAAATATGCCAGATAAAGTAAAAGAATATAAGAATGGCAAAAAAGGACTTATTGGTTTATTTGCAGGTAATGTTAAAAAATTAAGCAACGGAAAGGCAGATATGGGCACAGTTACAAAAATGTTGGAAGAAAGATTGAACATGTAGCTGAAAATCTATGGTGCCTAAGTTAAATACTTTTAAAAAACACAACATATTTTTTATTATCTAAATTTCATAAATGAAAAAATTAATAACCTATGCTTTAGTAATAGCAAGCATTATTTCGTGCAACGAAAAAGCAACTGAAGGAACTTTCACCGTTCAGGGTGAATTGAAAAATATTGACAATCAACAAATTTATTTAGAGCAATTATTCTTTAGCCAGAAAAATCCAGAAGTATTGGATACTGCCGAAATAAAAGATGGTAAATTTATTATCAGTGCTAAGGGTGATGAAGAAGGACTTTACAGGCTAAGATTTGAAAAGCAACAAATCGGATATATCTTTATCAATGATAAACCTAGTATCAATTTTACTGCAGATGTAAAAGATATTAGCTTAGCAGGTCCCAATTTTAGTACCCCTGCAAACAAGGCATTTAAAAGTTTCCTTACCTCAATAGATGAAAAACAAAAGGCATTAGATTATTTATCAGCCGAAATAGATAGTTTAAAAAAAGGAAGTAACAATGATAGTATTGTAGCCGCAAAAATTACCAACTTAAATAGCAATGTTGCCAGCCTTAATAGCTTTGTTGTAAAAACAATTGATACAGAAAAAGACCCCGTTGTAGCCATGTTTGCTTTGGGATATACAAGAGGCATAGATCCTAAAGATTTAAAAATGGTTGTGCCAAACCTTGCAAAACGATTTCCTACACACAAAGGAATAGCATCTATATTGGTAGAATACAATAATATGATGGCAAAAAAAGATGCTCCGCCCCCACCCGCTACCGATC
>JANMGS010000266.1:0-11905 GCA_031374745.1 Ferruginibacter sp.
GATTTTTGGTAAAAAGGAATTAGATGCCAAAAAAATTGTGTATCATTCAGAAATATTTGATTATAAAGCTTCTGCAAATAATAGAGATACAAATATACAACGCAAAGAATTCATCATTAAGCAAGACATTCCTGTTTTCCCAGACACATTGTGTTGGATAAGAGATTATGCCTATTCTTACAATGAACCAATGGCTAAGCAATATTATAGCCACCCTGCTTATGGTAATTATCCAGTGGTTGGGGTAAGCTGGAAACAAGCTACTGCTTTTGCTGAATGGAGAACGCATTTACTATCGTCTTATAACGAAACTAAAAAAAGAGCAGGCCAAACAGATTTCAGATTACCTACCGAAGCTCAATGGGAATATGCCGCTCGTGGTGGTCGCTCACAATCATCTTATCCTTGGGGTGGTCCTTACTTGAGAAACAAAAAAGGTTGTTTATTAGCAAACTTTAAACCTGGTCGTGGTAACTACCCAGAAGATGGAGGTTTGTACACCATGCGTGCCGATGCTTTTTGGCCAAATGATTTCGGTCTTTATAACATGGCAGGAAATGTAGCTGAATGGACTTCATCTTTATATTACGAAGGGTCTTACAATTTTCAACACGATATGAATCCAGATGTTCGTTGGAATGCAAAAAATTCAGACCCTCCACGTATGAAACGTAAAGTTATTCGTGGTGGAAGTTGGAAAGACGTCGCTTATTTCTTACAAACAAGTACACGTGCTTACGAATACCAAGATACTGCAAAATCTTACATAGGTTTCCGTTGTGTAATAGATCTTCCTCCTACCATTAAAAAAGGTAAAAGATAGAAAATTTTTAAAATTATTTATTGTTAACAGTTTGATAGTACGTATTTAAAAGTACGTACTATCATTAAGTGCTTTTTATATTAATTCTAATAAAACTCCTCAATTAAACTAAAAATTAAAACACATGTCAGTAAAAATTCCTTCAAACATTAGTAAATGGATGGACGTAGTAGTTTCTGTAGCTGCAGCAGCGGTTATCTTTGGCGCACTACAAAAAATATTGCATACGCCTATTGCAGACCTTTGGTTAAAAATTGGTCTCTACACCGAGGCAGCTGTATTCTTAGCATATGGTATTATTTATATGGTTTTTCCACCAGTAAAGGAAGAGTATGAAGGTTCAATGAAGGCAGCTATTTCTACTGGCAATCCAGCTTTGAACAGCATGGATAAAATGTTGCAAGAGGCAGATATTACCCCTACTAACTTAAAAAGATTGGGCGAAGGTTTTCAAAAATTAGGAACAAGTGTTGCTGGTATTTCTGATGTGAGCGATGTGGTAAAATCCACTTCAGACTTTAGTAAGAAAACACAAGAAGCTACTGCTGCAATCGGTTCTATGAGTAGTGCTTTCAACAGCAGCGCAGCTACGATGGCTTCGTTTGGTAGTGCATCGGAAAGTGCAAAAGGATTTCATGAGCAAGTACAAGTACTTACAAAAAACCTTGGTTCATTAAATACAATTTATGAACTTGAGTTGAAAGAAAGCAATAACCACCTTAAAGCATTGAATGGTTTCTACGGTAAAATGGCAGAAGCAAGTTCGGCTATGATGGGCAGTGTAGAAGATGCAAACAAAGCAAAAGAGCAAATAGGCGCATTGGCTACAAACCTAAGCAAATTGAACTCGGTATATGGCAATATGCTAGGTGCAATGCAAGGTAGGTAATGTAGGTATTCGCCTGTGGCGAATACGTCTAGAACGATACCTTATTGAATTTGTCATTGGCAAATTCGAACAAACAATATTAATAAAACCATTAATACTCATAAGTTATGGCTTTACCTAAAGAGCCCAGGCAAAAGATGATAAACCTAATGTACTTAGTGCTTACAGCATTACTTGCATTGAATGTGTCGTCAGAAATATTAAACGCTTTTAAAGTTGTAGACAAAAGTTTAGTTACTTCGAATACAAATATTACAACTGCTAACAATACGCTTTATACATCTTTGTTAGCTAAAGTTAATGATCCTACAACAAGTGCAAAAGCAGGGCCATGGAATGAGAGAGCTATTCAAGCTCAAAAGCTTTCTGCCACTATGGATGCTTACATAAACCAACTCAAAATCGACTTAAAAAAAGAAGCAGGTTCTAAAATGGTGGATGTTGACGGAAAACAAGTAGAAGAATTTAAAGAAGATGATTTAGAAGCTGCAACAAGATTATTTGGAAATGGACCTGGAGGGCAAAATAAAGGGATTGAATTAAAGAATAAGTTGAATGCATTTAGAGATGCTTTATTAAATATTGATCCCGAAATTAGAAAGGAATTTGAAAAATCACTAGCGGTTGATGTATCTGGAGATGTAGTTGGTCAAGATGGAAAAAAGAAGGAGTTTACAGAAGCATATTTCCACATGACTCCAACAGTTGCTGGTATTACTTTACTAAGTAAGTTTCAAAACAATGTAAAGAATGCCGAAAACCAGATAGTTACTTATTGCCACAATCAAGTAGGAGCTGTTAAAGTTGTATATGATCAATTTGCAGCATTAGTTGGACAAAGTTCTAACTATGTTATGCCAGGCGAAGAAGTAGAAATTACAGCCGGCGTTGGAGCTTATAGTGCAGCTGCTAAACCAGTAATTTCTATAAATGGAAGTGGATCTTCTGTTGGACCTGACGGAAGGGCTATATATAAATTTAAAGCAGATGGTGGTGGTCCACGTTCTGTTCCTGTAAGAGTGACTTATACAAAGCCTGACGGAACAACTGAAACTAAAAGTTTTGATGTAAAATACACTGTAGGAACCCCAGGAGGGGCTGCGGTTATGCCTACTAAAATGAATGTATTTTATATTGGTGTAGATAATCCCATTAAAGTTGGTTCGCCAACCGGTATGGAGAAAACCAACGTTACAATTTCATCGGGTTCAGTGAGTGGATCAGGTACCGATAGAATAGTTAGGGTAAATGCAATTGGAAATGTTACTGTAAATGTCACTACTGATAAAGGATCATTTGCATTTCCTTTCAGAGTTAAAAAAATTCCAGACCCTGTATTTAAAGTTGGTTCAGGTCGTCCACGTGTGCCAGCTGTTGAATTCAAAAATCAACAATTCGCCAGGGCAGAATTAGAAAATTTCGATTTTGATTTAAAGTATAGTGTAACAAGTGCAACTGTGTATTTTTCTGGTGCTGGTTTTCCAAATGTTGTAACAGCATCAATTAATAGTGGTAGTTTAGCTGGATTGAATTCTTTTCTTTCAAGATGTGGACCAGGAAGTGTGGTTACTTTCGATAACGTAAAAGTTTCTGGGCCAGATGGACCAAGAGGCATAGAAGGTAGGTCAATATCATTATATTAAAACCGTTGGATATGAATAAGCAAATTATTAAGTTTTTATTTCTTTGTATTTTCTTTGCTGGGCTAGGTAATATTGCTATGGCTCAGAAAGGGAAAAAGAAAGCGCCCGTAAAAAGAGCTTCCACAAAAAGAACTACGAAGAATAAGACTACTGCTAATGTAAAAGGTACGACAGCTACTATAGACACTGTGGCTGTTGCTGCTGCCGTAGTAAATGATTCATTGCCTATCAAAAAGGTAGCTAAATCTTTAAGAAGAGATGGAGCCGTAGATGATGATGCTATCAGAGATAGAACGCCGCTGCCATATGAAAACCTTAGAGCAGATGATGCAGTTTATCGTCACAAGATTTGGCGTGAAATAGATACAAGGGAAAAAATTAATTTACCTTTTAAATATTCGGCTGATCAAGATAATGGGAACCAGCGTTTCATCTCTATACTACTCCAAGCAATTCAGGATAAAGTAGTAACTGTTTTTAATAGTGTAGATGATCGTTTTACAACTCCAATGGAAATCAGCGAGGTTTCAAAAGCATTAGGAGGAGAGGAAGTGGATGTTCCTATTTATGATTCTTTGGGCGTACTTACTGGTACAAAAAAAATGAAAAATGAAATTAATCTAGATTCAATCTATAAGTTTAGAATTAAAGAAGAAGTAGTTTTTGACAAAGAAAGCTCAAGATTATTTTTCAGGATATTGGGTATTGCTCCAGTAAAAAGTATCGTTACTTCATTAGGGGTTAATTTAGGTGAAACTGAACTTTTTTGGGTTTACTACCCCGATATGCGTGAAACATTTGCTAAGTACGAAGTGTACAATGGTAAAAACTATGGGGCTCGCATGAGTTGGGAAGAGTTGTTTGAAAGTCGTATGTTTTATGGCCGTATTATAAAAAGTACGATTGATAATCCTTATGATCTATTCATCAAAAATTATAAAGGTCTTAGCGAAAATACCATTCTTCAATTGTTAGAAGGTGAAAATATCAAAGAAAAGATATTTAACTACGAGCAAGATTTGTGGAGCTACTAAGCATAGATTTTAGATAGTAGACCTGTCTGACGACAGGCAAGTTTAAGATATAGGATTATAAGCCCTTCGAAATTCGGAGGGCTTTTATTTTAAACCGGCTTTTAATATATTAAGCTTCGATTTCCCAATAACTTTTTCTAAATCTGCATCACTTGCTTCTTTTATTTTTTTTACAGACCTAAACTGTTTTAGTAAAGCATCCATCGTTTGTTTGCCTATTCCTTTTATTTCTTCTAGTTCGTTTTTAAATGTGCCTTTGCTTCGTATGTTTCGGTGAAAGGTTATTCCAAAACGATGCACTTCATCTCTTATTCTTCTTATTAATTTTAGGCTTTCGCTATCCCATGGCAATAGCAAAGATTGTGTATCTCCATCAAAAAACAACTCTTCTTTATTTTTTGCAAGTCCTACCAAAGTTACTTTGCCTCGGAGGTTTAACTTATCTATGCTTTCCATGGCAGCACTTAATTGGCCTTTGCCTCCATCAATAATTATTAATTGGGGAAGTGTTACTCCTTCATCAGTTAGTCGTTTATATCTTCTGTAAACCACTTCGCTCATGGAGGCAAAATCGTTTATACCTTCAACCGTTTTTATGTTATACCTTCTGTAATCTTTTTTGCTGGGTTCGCCATTTTTAAAACAAACCATGGCTGCCACAGGATAACTTCCTTGAAAATTTGAGTTATCAAAACACTCAATATGGGTAGGCAATTCTTTTAATTGCAAGTTCGCTTGTAGCTCAATTAACACCTCATTTTTTTCTTCGGTGGTTTTATCATGTAGTCCCAATAACTTTTTCTTAGATAAGTCTGCTTTAAAATAGTTTACATTTTTTTGAGAAAGGTCTAGCAACTTTTTCTTATCACCTGCTTTGGGTACGGTAATAATTGTATTGGCTTCTATATAATCAACATCAAATGGAACGATGATTTCTTTTGCATCACTTTCAAAAACCTGGCGCAATTGTGCAATTGCAAAGGCAAGCAGTTCTTCTATGCTTTCATCTAATTTTTTTTGCAGGGTAATCGTTTTTGTTTTAATGATGCTGCCATTGTTTACCGCTAAATAATTTACATAAGCCGTACTATCTTCTTCCAAAATGGTAAAAACATCTACCGTTCCCGTTTTTGTATTTACTACTGTAGATTTGGATTCATACTCTTGTAAATGCGCTATTTTATGCTGGTAGATGGCGGCTTTTTCAAATTCCATATTGGCCACATGTTCTTTTATTTTGTTCTTATAGTTGTTTATTACAGGTTGTAAGTTTCCTTTTAATAAATCTTTTAATTGGGCAATATTTTGGTTATAATCATCCAAGGTTTGCAACCCTTCACAAGGCCCTTTACAATTTCCTAAATGGTATTCTAAACAAACTTTAAATTTTTTATTGGAGATATTGGCTTGGCTCAAATTTAATTTACAAGTACGTAATAGTATATTTTGTTTAATAAAATTGAGTAGGTCACGCACATTTACCACAGATGTAAATGGGCCGAGGTAGGTGGAACCATCTTTCAATTTTCTTCTTGTAAAAAATACCCGAGGAAAAGGCTCATTTTTAATGACAATATAGGGATAGGTTTTATCGTCTTTTAAATTGATATTGAAGAAGGGCTGGTGTTCTTTTATGAGTGTATTTTCGAGTAAAAATGCTTCTTGTTCGGAATCTACAATCGTAAATTCAATTTTATGAATCCGTGTTACCAGTTCGGCCGTTTTATAACTGGTTTTCATTTTATTGAAATAACTGCTTACCCTTTTGCGTATGTGTTTGGCTTTGCCTACATACAGGAGTGTATTGTCTGCATTATAATACTTGTATATACCCGGCAGGGTAGGTAATGTATGGGCTATTTCAGAAAATTCTTTTTGTGTCATTTTTAATCAAAGCTCCAAGATATTTTTTCTTCTTTTTCAATCACCAAATTGTTGTTACCAGTATCTTTTAAAGTTACAATCTTACACCATTTACCGCTTTGCCATGTAAGTTGTAAAACTTCTCCTTCAATCTCTTTTTTTTGTAAATAGATTCTTTTCACTTTATTGGTTTCTGGGTCTACATATACATCCCAATGTTTAAAAGCGAAAGTATTTGATTTTATATCTTTTGGATCGTACGTAAAAGTAAATGCATTGAGTGTTTCATCTTTAAACTTTTTTTCTTCAAATAAACTTTTCAAATTTGCTGTGTCAATAATAGGAGAAAGAAATACGGACAATACTTTTTCTAATGATTCCATTTTTACCCAGGATGAATCCGTTTTATCGCCTACAGTAATTTTTCTATTAGGTGTTATTCCCCCATTTCTTATTCCGTAAATCTCACCCCTAAAATAGGAAGTTACAGGGAAGAAATTTGATGCAGTGTCTTCTATGGTAGTCGGGGCATTTGATGTAGCGCTTTCAGTTACAGCAATGGGTGCTGTTTTTTTTGAATTACATGCAACGAAAAAGGTAAACGCAAAAATTAAAATTGGAGAAAATTTCATTTCCCAAAATTAATGGTTATAAATTTTTCCTTAAAATAATGTTTTACTAAAATTTTAGAAAGAAGTAGTAACGCCAATTTTTACACCTACGTTATACAATTTTTCTGAGTAGTTGTAATTATTTTTATATGTAGATAATAGTTGATAACGTACTTGAGGTCCTACATTAAATATGATGCCATTGGATGTTTTAAAACTCAAATAGGTTTCCAAGCTTGTGTTGAAATTTATCTTACGCAAAAGGGGCTTTTCGCTTATGTAATTCTTGCCATCTATCGACATTACGTATGCACTGCCACTTATAACATAGGTTGGTTGAAAACCAGCACCTATGTACCACTTTAATTTATCATTCCCTATGATTTTGAAGTCTGCACCAATGGGTACGGCAATTTGAAGTGTGCTTCTATTTAAATTAGTACTGCCTACCGAAGTTGTATATTGGGAAGAACGATTTACGTCTTGTTGATTATTGACTGCGAGTGAGGCTTGAATTGGATGACCCAAATCGTTTACTTTAGAAACATAATTGGTGTAATTTACTTGCAACCCCGTTTTTAAACGAACGGCTTTTGTTATTTTATAATTCATTGAAGCGCCTACTTCCAAGTTAAGGGCTTTTTCGTCTCTAGGTGTAACAACGCTATTGGATACAAGCGTATTGTTGGCAGCAAAAGAGGAATAAGCTATATTGTTATTTTTGATGTCACGTATTGTATGTACATTTCTATAACCAATGGAAGGAGTGATGTAATAACTAATACTTGCATTTTCTTTAAATTTCGATATGAAGGCTTGTTTAGAAGATACTTTATTTTCTACATTACTAACAGCACTCAATGTTTTGTTTTCTTTTTTTAACTCTTTTGATGTATTGTTTTCTGTTGGTTTGTTTGCATCTTTATTTGTAGATTCATTTACGGCAACAATAGTGTTTATTGGTTCAATACTTTTCTGATCTTCATTTGATTGTACAATAGTACGTGTAGGCTCATTTGTAACAGCTGTATTAGCTTTCGACAATTGATTTACATCAGTTTCATAAATTACGGATGTATTTGTAGTAATTGATATACTATTAGTAGTAGGAATAACTTTACTATTTTCTTCAGAAGAGATTGTAGCAGTACTACTTGCTATATTTCCATCTGTAAACGAAGGGTTTATTCTAGTAAGTTTATTTTTTTGTGCTACTTCAAAAATGAATTCTTCTTTTGTTTTTTCCAAATTAGTTATAGGAAGTGAAGCAGTATAGGTTTCAACAGCTGGCGTATTTATTAATGCGTTGGTTATCGTAGAACCAGTATTTGTAGGATTGGTTGTAGGATTATTATTGGCAGTTAACTGCTGTACTCCTCCTTCTTTTTTAATGTTGTTAGGTAATTCTCTTATGGTCGATATATTGGAGTTATTATTTGAAAGTAAAGAAGCATTTTGTTCATTTGCAATACGGGCTGCTTTGCTTAGAGAATTGTTATTAGAAACACCAAGGTAAAGGATGGATACTAAGATGAGCAGACAAACAGTAATTGAAGGCCATTTTCTATCTGGATGCATATTGTTGTATATGCTATGCCATATTTTTCTTGAAGGAATCATCTTAAAATCATCGATGCTTTCTCTAAGAAAATTTTCAAAATTGTTTCTATAATTAGTGTCTTCCATTGCTTTTTATACTTAAACGCTTTTCTTAATTTATAATGGTAAGTGATTTCGAATAATTATTCCGGTATTGATTTTTATCAATGATATTCCTACCCACCAATATACCTTCGAGCATTGCTTTGGCTCTTGTATATTGGCTTCGGCTAGAGCTTTCACCAATCTCCAATATTTCACCAATTTCTTTGTGAGAATAGCCTTCTATAGCATATAAATTTAAAACGGTTCTATATCCCAAAGGCAACATTCTTATACATTCAATAATTTGTTTAGCTTGAATAATACTTGGTACAAGATCTTCTTTTGTATAATATTCGTTTGCATAAATCAAATCGACTGTATCGGAAAATTTTTTATTTTTTTTGAGAATGTTAATACAAGTATGCACAATAATTCTGCGTACCCAACCTTCTAAAGAACCTTCATTTCTATATTGATGTAGTTGAGTAAATATTTTTATGAAGCCTTCTTGTAGCATATCCTCGGCATCTTCTCTGTTTTTTGCAAAACGATAACATACGCCTAGCATACGAGGACTGAACCGCTCATAAAACGCTTCTTGTGCAGCAGCATTGTTTTTTACACTTCCGGCAAGCATTTGCTCTTCGGTCATATTGTTGGGGGTTTAGTTACCTATAAATTTAGACAATTTTATTTGTATTTACGCTGCTTTATGTAAAAATGTGCAAATTCTTTGAGATGTGGGTTTAAGTGTACCTTAGCCTAGTTAGTCGTACCTGTAGGATTCAATGATTGATGACAAGTAAATTTATTACAAGCGCCAATCTCCTCTGAAGCTACTTTTTAGTACTAATTAATTAAATTTCAAACTGTTACTACATTTTACGAATCGGTATTACTCTTCAAAATAAACCCGTTTTACTCTTTGAGAAATGTTGGTGAGAATCTCGTAAGAAATGGTATCGGCCCAGGTGGCCAGGTTTGTAACAGTAGGTTCTTCCCCGAATACAATTACCTCATCTCCTTCTTTTGCGTCTATATTCGTAATGTCTAGCATGGTCATATCCATACATACGTTCCCAATTACAGGGGCAGGATTTCCATTTACCAACATTTTGCCTTTTCCGTTGCTTAAAATTCTCGGATATCCATCTGCATAGCCTATCCGTACTGTAGCAGTGCGGGTATCTATATGTGCAATGCCTTTTCTGCTATAACCAATACTTTCTCCTTTTTTGAGGTTTTTTATTTGTGAGATGGTTGTTTTTAAAGTAGTAACATGTTGTAGTTGCTGTTGTATAACAGGAGAGGCGTCTACACCATATAGACCAATTCCCAATCGTATCATATCCATTTGCATTTGTGGATGGCGATAAATGGCAGATGAATTTGAAATATGCCTTATAAAAGAATAACCAAGCGCTTTTTCAATTGTATTGGATGCGTCAATAAATAGCTTGGCTTGTTGTTTTGTAAATTCATCGAAGTTTGCTATATCGCTAGCAGCCAAATGAGAAAATACAGAAACAACTTTAATATTTTTTGTAGTGGATAAAAAGGCACAAAGTTTTGTAATATCATTTTCTTCAAATCCAAGGCGGCGCATGCCTGTATCTATTTTTATATGCACCTTAAAATTTTCTATATTTTTTTGTTGAAGAAATTTGTCGAATGAATGTAAAATGTCAAACGAATAAAGTTCCGGTTCAATCGTATATTTTACTACATTTTCAAAACTGGCAGGTTCTGTATTTAAAACCATAATAGGCAGTGTGATTCCTGCTTTGCGAAGTTCTACCCCTTCATCTACGTAGGCCACGGCTAAATAATCTACACCCGCATTTTGCAAAACATTGGCTACTTCTGCACTGCCACTACCATAGCCAAATGCTTTTACCATAGCCATAACCTTCACTTTTGGCTGTAGCAATTGTTTGTACACTTTTAAATTGTGGCGAAGCGCATTAAGGTTTATTTCTAATCTTGTTTCGTGTGCTTTTTGCTCGAGCACTTTGCTTATTTCTTCAAAACGAAAAATACGTGCTGCTTTCAATAAAATAATTTCATCTTTAAAATGATCTGTATTTATCGTTTGTAAAAAAGCATCCGTAGTTGGATAGAAACTTGTTTCTTTAATGGATGAAAAAGAATGGGCATGTGCAGATATTTCTTTACCAATGCCTATAAATCGGTTAATATTTTTTCCTGCTAAAGCTGAGCCTATTTTGTTGTATAAATCACCGGCATCTTTTCCTGATTGTAACACATCGCTCAGTATTACGGTATGTTTTTGTTGCTGTTTTTGTTGGTCTAAAAAATCGAGTGAAATGCTGAGCGATTGTAAATCGGCACTATAGCCATCGTTTATAATATAGCAATTGTTTATACCTTGCTTTAGCTCCATTCGCATTTCGATTGGGCGTAAGTATTTCATTCTCTCAACAATGGTTTCTACTTTTTTGTTGAGTAAAAGCATTACACAACAACAAGTAATGGCATTGTGTATAGAAGCATCATCAGTGAAAGGTATAGCAAAAGAAAATTCATACAAATTAAAAACACAATTTATTTCAGTTGCATTTTCTGTTTTATGTATTGCTTTTACAAAAAGGTTGGCTTTGTTCTTTTTGCTCCACGTAAATATTTTTAAAGCTGTATTTTTTGTGCTAGTAAATGTTTGCACAGCATTATTGAGTTTCTCATCGTCTGCACAAAAAATCAATTGCTGGCTATTTTTAAACAACAACAACTTTTCATTTATTTTTTCATCGATATTGGCAAAGCCTTCTGCGTGGGCACTTCCTATAAAAGTAACGATACCAATTGGAGGGTCTATTATTTTTTGCAGCTTTTCCATTTCAGCTTTTTGCGAAATGCCAGATTCGAAAATACCAAGGGTATGTCCTTTGTTCATCCGCCACACACTTAGGGGTACACCCACTTGAGAATTGTAACTTTTAGGGCTACGAATAATATTTTCATCTTCGCCCAATAGCAGGTTGAGCCATTCTTTTACAATTGTTTTACCATTGCTACCAGTAATACCTATTACAGGATAATGATATTGATGGCGATGGAAAGCCGTTAGCTGTTGTAGTGCTACCAACGAATCTGTTACTTGCAAAAAATTAGCTCCTTTGCATCCATCTATTTCTTTTTGGTCGTACGTATTTTCTACAACAAAATTACGAAGCCCTTTATCGTACAAGGATTGTATGAAGAGATTCCCCGTTCTACCATGGCCCGACATGGAGAAAAAAACGGTTGTTTGCGGAAACATTAATTTGCGACTATCTGTTATCAAATTTTCTATAAGGGTATCTTCTCCTTGCTGCAAATATGTTGCGCCAATAATGTTTGCAATTTTTGATAGGTAGTAACTCAAAAGTTTATTTTTA
>JANMGS010000517.1:0-21162 GCA_031374745.1 Ferruginibacter sp.
TTGTATATGCAGATTTGCATGATGAGGCCAATGCATTGTTGTATTTAAATAAATGCGAAGCGCTTTCTTTTTTTCAAACATTTGGATATGGACGTAGCAATATGTACAGGGCTATAGCAAAAATGTATTTAACTAAACCAAATGCAAGGAATTTTACAGCCGCACTTGCTTATGCTAATAAGGGATATGAGATATCCTTGGCTATGAATGCACCAGAGTATATAACCCAAGGTGAACAGCGTTTATTTGAGATTTACAAAGCCATGGGTAATGATAAAATGGCTTTATCATTTCTTGAAAAATATAAAACGCATGAAGATAGCCTCGCCAGAGAGCGTTTTCAAAGAACCTATGCCGAATATGATTTGGTGAAAAAAGAAGCCACTATCAAAACCTTGGAAAACGATAAGTTAAAAGAAAAAGGAAGAAGGAATAATTTACTAAGCAAAGGCTTGGTATTTTCTTTATTGGCCTTTGCTATATTTCTGCTATACGTTTTTAGGAGCAATAAGCAACTAAAATTAAAAAATGAGGAACTAAAAAACAAAAATGAAGAAATAGAAAAAGCTTTAATAAAAGGTCAAAATATAGAGCGTAAAAGAGTGGCAGCAGATTTACACGATAGCCTAGGTGTGCAAGCAAATAGTATTTTGTATAATGCCGGATTGCTAAAAACAGAATCGGAGGGTAAAGAAAATAGAATTGATTTTTTGCACGAAACGGCAAAAGAAATGATGCTCAACTTGCGAGAAACATTATGGGCTATGAAATCGGATGATATTATGGCAATGGATGTATGGCTACGGGTTATTAGTTTTTGCCAACAAATGGGCAGACATTATAAATTTATCTCCATAGTTACAGATGGTGAGCCGCCTGCAAATAAAATGCTTACCTCCCCCAATGCCTTAAACATAGTAATGATTATACAAGAAGGGATAAACAATGCGATAAAATATGCCGGAACATCCCAAATAGTGGTTAAAACTTTTGTAGAAAATGCTATATGGAAAATAGAAATTCATGACAATGGCAAAGGGTTTGATTTGGATAAAGCCATTACAAAGCAAGATAGCTATGGATTGCATAACATGAAAGAAAGAGCTAGCAACAGTAATTTTAAATACGATGTTATTACAGCATTTGGCAAAGGCACTACTATAAAAATGGGTATTCCTATCTAAAAACTATCCAAATGGACTATTGATTTAATTTTAACTATAAAATATATTTGTAAAAATAAAGCCATGATAAGAGTAGCCATTGTAGACGATAAGATAAATAATAGAAGAATTATAACGGATAAATTATCAAGAAATAATTTTTTTAGTATTAGTTTTCAAGCAATAGATGGATTAGATTTTTTGGATCAATTAAAAGTATTGCCAGAAGACGATTTGCCTCATATTGTATTGATGGATTTAGAAATGCCTAATATAGATGGGGTTTCGGCTATTGGCACCGCTTCATCTTTATTTCCAGATATTAAATTTGTAGTACTCACTATTTTTGATGACGACGATAAAATTTTTAGGGCCATAAAAGCTGGTGCTTGTGGGTATATTTTAAAAGAAGAAAGTGGAGAAGTTATTATTGAAATGCTTATGAACTTGTGGGAAAGTGGAGCAGGGCCTATCTCTCCAAGTATAGCGTATAAGATTTTACAGATGGTACAACATCCAACAAAACCTTTAGAAAAGCAACAGGATGATGAAAACTTTTTTCAACTAAGCGAAAGAGAAAAAGAAATTTTACAATTATTAAGCCAAGGGTTAGAGTATAAAGAAATAGGACTTAAAATAAGTATAAGTCCCAATACAGTTAAAAAGCACTGCATTAGTATTTATCAAAAACTACACGTAAACAGCAAGGCGCAAGCATTGCGCATTGCGTACACAAGAGGTATGATAGATAATTAATTTCTTTCGCTCAGTTCCAGCCACCTCATTTCCTTGTCGTCCAAGGCTGCAATAATTTCATTTACACGCAGGCCAATTTTCTGTATTTCTTCGTAAGCAATATTTTCACTCATTTTCAATTCGAGTGTTTCTTTTTCTTTTTGCAAAGCAGGTATCTCTTTATCTAAATTTTCTAGTTCGGTTTTTTCTTTAAAAGATAATTTTTTTAGCGTTGTCGTTGTGGCATTTTCTACGGGTTGCTTTGCTACCTGCTTTTCTTCAATACTCACCATGTTCATTTTGCCATCATCTTTTCTGGTGCCAGCTTCTATTTCTTTTAAATAACTTCTGTACTGTGTATAGTTACCCGGGTAATCTTTTATTACGCCTTCGCCTTCAAACGCAAAAAGATGCTCCACCATCCTGTCCATAAAATAACGATCATGACTTACAATTAATATGCAGCCAGGGAAATCCATTAAAAATTCTTCCAGTGTGCGCAAAGTTTGTAAATCCAAATCGTTGGTCGGCTCATCTAATATCAAAAAATTAGGATTCACAAAAAGTACACTCATTAAATGCAAGCGCCTTTTTTCACCCCCGCTCAATTTGCTCAGCGGTGTAAATTGTTGTTGTGCGTTAAAACCAAATTTTTCCATAAACATGCTCGCACTAAGCTTTGTGCCATCTGCCAATGGAAAATATTCTGCCATGTCTTTTACATATTCTATGGCACGTTTGTCCTCTTTGTAGGCCAATCCTTCTTGGTTAAAATTACCAAACACCACTGTATCGCCATGGTTTATTTTGCCGCTATCGGGTAGTTCTTGTTGTAAGGCAATTTTAAGAAATGTAGATTTACCCACACCATTTTTACCAACAATACCAACCCTTTCGCCTCTTTTAAAAGTATAATCAAATCCTTTCATGATAAGTTTATCGCCGTAGGACTTACTCACTTTTTTCATTTCCAAAATCTTACCTCCGAGCCTGGTCATTTTTACTTGTAAACTCACTTCGGCATCTTCTTTTTTCACAGATACACGTTCTTCTACATCTTTAAAAGCATCTTGCCTGCTCTTACTTTTTGTGGTTCTAGCTTTTGGTTGCTTGCGCATCCATTCCAATTCCTTTCTAAAAATATTTTTATCCTTTTGAAATTCACTCGCTTCTATTTCCTGCCTCAAACTTTTTTGCTCTAAAAAATAATCGTAATCTCCTTTGTACACAAAAAGTTTTTCCTCATCCATTTCTATTATTTCATTGCATACGGTATCCAAAAAATAGCGATCATGCGTTACCAACAAAATGGTCATTTTATGTGTAGAAAGAAAATCTTCCAACCACTCAATCATGCTTACATCTAAATGGTTGGTAGGCTCATCCAATATCAACAAACACCTTCCTTCGTGCAACTGCGCTTCTATAAGCGATTGTGCCAATGCCACCCGTTTGCGTTGCCCACCACTGAGGGTACTCATTACTGCCTCAATATCGTGCAAATTCAATTTACCCAAAATTTGTTTTAGCTCACTTTCAAAACTCCAAGCATTCAATTCTTCCATTTTACCCATAATTTCTGTGAGCAGATCCATATCTTCTGAGCCCTCGTCTAAATATTTTTCATAGGCACTTACCGTTTTTATGGTTGGGTTATCGAGCCGCAACACATTTTCCCGAATGCTTTTGTCCTCCATAAACGGCGTATCCTGCTGTAACATAATCACTTTTACATCTTTATGTACCCAAAGTGTGCCTTCATCTGGGCTATCTAAACCTGCAAATATTTTAAGCAATGTCGATTTTCCTGTACCATTTCTGGCTACAAATGCTATTTTATCCCCCTCTTCTACATAAAAAGAGATGTTTTTAAACAAAGTTCTTATACCAAAACTTTTACTAATATTTTCTACTGAAGCGTAATGCATAGCGGCAAAGATAGGTTAGGCATTTTAGTTTATTATTTTAGAATGTAATTTGCTAGGGTTAAATATTTGTAAAAGCAGGATGTTGAAGCTTTTCAAGCAATAAATTATATCTTCGCCGCTAAAACATTACAGCAATGCACCGTATTTTAATAACTGGAGGCGCAGGTTTTATTGGCTCTCATTTAACCAGGTTATTTGTTACAAAATATCCTGATTATGCAATCGTAAATCTTGATGCACTTACATACGCAGGCAACCTCGAAAACCTAACAGATATAGAAAAATATCCTAATTATACTTTTGTAAAAGGCGATATTACGGATCTTAATCTATTGAAAAAATTATTTGAGGAGCACCAATTTACTGCAGTACTGCATTGTGCTGCCGAAAGTCATGTAGATCGTTCCATTACCGACCCGCTTGCATTTGTAACCACCAATGTTATGGGTACAGCATCACTTTTGCAAACCGCTAAAGAAAGTTGGAAAGAAAATATGGATGGGAAGATTTTCTATCATATTTCTACAGACGAAGTATATGGCTCTTTGGGTGATACAGGTTTTTTTACCGAAGAAACAGCTTATGACCCACGTAGCCCTTACTCAGCATCTAAAGCTAGTAGCGACCACATGGTTCGTGCATTTTATCATACATACAAATTGCCTGTAAAAATTAGTAACTGTAGCAACAATTATGGGCCATATCATTTTCCTGAGAAATTGATACCGCTTTGTATAAACAATATCATCAACAATAAGCCATTGCCTATTTACGGTAAAGGCGAAAATGTGCGTGATTGGCTTTTTGTAGAAGACCATGCAAGAGCGATAGATGTAATTTTTCATACAGGTAAAGTGGGCGAAACATACAATATAGGTGGGCACAATGAATGGACCAACATTGCTTTGGTAAAAGAATTGTGCAAGCAAATGGATGAAAAGCTGGGAAGAGAAAAAGGCGCATCTGAAAAATTAATAACATACGTAACAGACCGTGCTGGCCACGATTTGCGCTATGCCATAGATGCTACAAAACTAAAAGATGAGTTGGGGTGGTTGCCATCATTACAATTTGAAGAAGGAATTTCTAATACTATTGATTGGTATTTGGAGAATAAGAAGTGGTTGGAGGATGTGACGAGCGGGAATTATCAGAATTATTATACTGCTCAGTACAAGGTTTAGGTGTTTAGAGGTTTAGAAGTTTAGTTTTAAGAAAATAATATAGTTTATGAAAGTTTATTCTTTTGAAAAGTTAGAATGTTGGCAGCAAGCCAGAAGACTAGCAGTATGGACTTATACTTCAACCAAAAACTTTCCACCTGATGAAAGATTTGGATTGACTTCTCAAATGAGAAGAGCATCCATTTCTATAGCATCAAATATTGCCGAAGGAAGTGCAAGAAAAACAGCAAAAGATCAAGCTCATTTCAGTACAGTAGCCTATAGTAGCACTATTGAGTTATTAAACGATTTAATTATTTCCAGTGATTTAGGATATTTAACAACCGATCTTTACTTAGCAGGTAGAGATATGATTGAAAAGCAAACTTTGCTAATTTCAAGTTTAAGAAATGCACAAGAAAAAGCAACCCCTAAACCCCTAAACTCCTAAACCTCTAAACAATTCTTATGAAAGGTATCATTCTCGCAGGCGGCTCCGGTACAAGGCTCTATCCCATAACAATGGCAATAAGTAAGCAGCTCATGCCCATTTATGACAAGCCAATGATTTATTATCCGCTAAGTACATTAATGCTTGCGGGCATAAAAGAGATATTAATTATTACAACGCCCGAAGACCAGAGCCAATTTAAAAGATTGTTAGGTGATGGCACACAATGGGGCTGTGATATACAATATGCTGTGCAAGAAGTACCCAATGGCCTTGCTCAAGCATTTGTAATAGGCGAGAAATTTATTGGTAGCGATAGTGTGGCACTAGTATTAGGTGATAATATTTTTTATGGCAGTGGCTTTAGCAAATTATTACAACAGTCGGCAAAGAACGCAGGGGCAACCATATTTGCTTACCCTGTGAGCGATCCCGAAAGATATGGTGTAGTAGAATTTGATGATAATTTTAACGCAATAAGTATAGAAGAAAAGCCTGAACATCCAAAGAGCAATTATGCGGTGCCTGGCTTGTATTTTTATGATAATGATGTGGTGCAAATTGCAAAAACCATAGAGCCGAGCAAAAGAGGAGAGTATGAAATAACCACCGTAAACGATGTGTACCTTCAAAATAAAAAACTGAAAGTGGCTGTTTTGGACAGAGGCTTTGCATGGTTGGATACAGGCACTTTTGATAGCTTAAGTGATGCTACAGAATATGTGAGGGTAATAGAAAAAAGGCAGGGGTTAAAAATTGGATGCCCAGAGGAAATTGCATACAGAATGGGGTTTATAGATAAAGCTGCATTAGAAAAATTAGCCGATGGATTAAAGAAAAGTGGTTATGGAGATTATTTAAAACAAATAAAATAGTAAAATGGAAAAAGATTTTTTTGTACATGAATCTGCTTATGTAGACGAAGGTTGTGTAATAGGCAAGGGCACTAAAATTTGGCATTTTAGCCATATCATGCCCAACTGCGTGCTTGGCGAAAATTGTAATATTGGTCAAAACGTAGTTGTTTCTCCTAAAGTAGTATTAGGCAATAATGTACGGGTTCAAAATAATGTTAGTATATATGAAGGTGTAATATGTGAGGATGATGTTTTTTTAGGGCCAAGTATGGTACTTACAAACGTAATAAACCCTAGAAGCGCAGTGAGCAGAAAGGAAGAATATAAAACTACCCTTATAAAAAAAGGCGCAAGTGTAGGAGCAAATGCTACAATTGTTTGTGGTAACATATTGGGTTCTTTTTGTTTTATCGGTGCTGGTGCGGTAGTTACTAAAAATGTGCCTGACTATGCATTAATAGTTGGTAACCCAGGTAAACAAATTGGATGGATGAGCGAATTTGGTCATAAACTTAAATTTAATAATGATAATTTTGCAACTTGTATCGAAAGTGGTCAAGAATATACACTAGAAAACAATATTGTAAAACGAATAAAATAAGATGAAAAATTTTGTATTAATAGGAGTTGGGGGTTACATAGCACCAAGACACATGAAAGCCATAAAAGACACAGGAAATAACTTGTTAGCTGCTTTAGACAAACACGATTCCGTTGGCATTATGGATAGTTATTTTCCTGATGCTGAATTTTTTACGGAATTTGAGCGATTTGATAGGCATGTAGAAAAATTGAAACGGCAAGGAATTAAAATAGACTTTGTTTCTGTGTGTAGCCCCAATTATTTGCATGATGCACACATAAGATTTGGTTTGCGTATTGGAGCTGATGTAATATGCGAAAAGCCTATTGTACTTAATCCTTGGAATATTGACTCTTTATTAGACATAGAAAAAGAAACAGGTCATAATGTTTACAGTATTCTACAATTAAGAATACACCCAGCTATAATTGCATTAAAAGAAAAAATTGATACAGCTGCGAAGGATAAAAAATTTGCTATAGATTTAAAATATTTTACTTCTCGTGGGCACTGGTATCATACAAGCTGGAAAGGTGATATACAAAAAAGCGGTGGTATAGCAACAAATATTGGTGTTCATTTTTTTGATATGCTTATGTGGATTTTTGGAAATGTAAAAGAAAACACAGTTTTAGAGCATGGTGTACAAACCGCTTCAGGAAAGTTAGAGCTTGAAAAAGCAACTGTAAATTGGTTGTTAAGTATTGATGCAAATGGATTACCACAAGTGGCGAAGGATACTGGCAAAAAAACATTTAGAACGTTATCAATTGATGGAGAGGAGTTTGAATTTAGCGAAGGGTTTACGGAACTGCATACTGAGTCATACAAACAAATTTTAGCTGGAAATGGATTTCCTCTTATAGAAACAAGGAGAGCTATTGAACTGGTTAGTGATATAAGAAAATTTAACAAATAGATTTATATGAATTTAGAGAATCAAAAATGCCTTGTAATTGGTGGTGCTGGGTTTATCGGTAGTTACATTGTAAAAGAACTTTTAAAAAACAACGTAGCCGAGGTTGTTATTTATGACAACTTTGCTAGAGGGAAAATGCACAATATTACCACTTGTTTAGAAGATAAAAGATGTACTCTTTTTCCAAACGGTGGAGATATTAGAGAAGTAGATGTATTGAATGCTGCAATGGTAGGTAAAGATGTTGTTTTTTGCACAGCTGCTTTATGGTTGTTACATTGTAAGGATTTTCCACGCACAGCATTTGATGTAAATATTGCTGGTACATTTAACGTGTTAGAGGCATGCGTAAACAATAAAATTAAGAAATTAATATGGAGCTCATCTGCCTCAGTATATGGAGATGCAGTTGAACTTCCAATGACGGAAAACCATCCATTTAACAACAAAAATTTTTATGGCGCAAGTAAAATTGCTGGTGAAGCAATGGCTACTGCTTTTAATGATCGTTATGGACTAGAAATTATTGGATTGAGGTACATGAATGTGTATGGCCCAGGGCAAGATCAAACTGCTGCTTATACAGGTGTTGTTCCTATTATGCTTAATAAAATTGAAGCAAACGAAGCGCCAGTTATTAATGGTGATGGCTCTCAAGCATATGATTTTATATATGTAGAAGATGTGGCTGCTTGCAATGTGGCGGCAGCTAAATCAGATATATCTTTTGGTTTTTATAATGTGGGTACTGAGGTGCAAACATCAATAAAAGAACTGTGCGATACCATTTTAGAAATGAAAAACTCTTCTTTACAAGTAACATACAAACCATACTCAGAAAACGATGCTAGAGCCATGGTGCAAAATAGAATTGGTAGCAAAGTAAAAGCAGAAAAAGAGCTTGGTTTCTTATACAGTTTCAGCTTAAAGGAAGGTTTACAAAAATTAATTGACTGGAGAATAGAAACTGGTGTTGACAAAAAATAATTTTTAAAAGAAATATAATGGAAAAAAGAAATATCCCCATAGGTTTACCTAATATGGGTGTAGAAGAATGGGAGGCATGTAGAGGACCAATAGAAAGTGGTTGGATCACTCAGGGGCCGAAAGTGAAAGAATTTGAAACTTTGTTTGCAGAAAGGCATAAAGTAAAACATGCTTTTGCAGTATCTAATTGTACTACAGCTTTACATTTAGGATTGTTAGCTTGTGGTGTAGAGCCTGGAGATGAAGTTTTGGTACCTGCGTTTACATGGGTATCTACTGCTAATGCCGTTAAATATTGCCATGCTACACCTATTTTTGTAGATATTGATATTAATACATTCAACATTGATATTGATAAAATTGCGGAAAAAATTACTTCAAAAACAAAAGCCATTATACCCGTGCATCTTTTTGGGTTATGTGCAGATATTGATTTAATAAAAGCAAAATTTCCTCAATTAAAAATTGTAGAAGATGGTGCTTGTGCTGCTGGTAGTGCCTTAGGCGATAGGCCTGCAGGAGGATTAGGTGATGTAGGTTGTTTTAGTTTTCACCCACGCAAAAGTGTAACAACTGGCGAAGGTGGTATGTGTACAACCAATGATGATGAGATAGCTGTTAAAATAGATAGATTAAGAAACCATGGTGCATCTATATCTGAGGAGCAAAGACATCACGGGCCAAAGCCATATATTTTATCTGCTTTTGAAATGGTAGGATACAATTATAGAATGACAGATATACAAGGAGCTATTGGTGTAGTGCAGCTAAAAAAGCTAGACTTGTTTATTGATGAAAGACAAAAATGGGCAGATTATTATGCGGAGCAACTAAAAGATATTCCTTGGCTATCTACCCCAAAAACACCCGATGGTTATAAACATGGTTGGCAGAGTTATGTAACATTTGTAGATGAAGCCAAAGCTCCAATGAAAAGGAATGATATAATGGAGTACCTACAACAAAATGGCATTTCTACAAGACCGGGTACACATGCAGTACATATGTTAGATGTGTATGCAAAAATGTATGGCATAAAACCATCTGACTTTCCTGGTGCATTTGCGGCAGACCAATATAGCATGAGCATTCCAATGCACAACAAAATGGTAAAAGAAGATTTTGATTACATTATTCATTTTTTAAAAAGCGTGGGCAAATAAATTATGTGTGGAATAGCTGGCGTTTTTAATTTTAGCAAACAACCTGTTTCGCACCAAACCATTAAAACAATGGTAGATGCCATGGCTCATCGTGGGCCTGATGGCGAAGGTTTGTATATCGATGAAAACATGGCACTCGGCCATAGACGTTTATCAATATTGGATATTTCTCCCAAAGGCGCACAACCTATGATGAGCCATAATGGAGAATGGGTCGTTGTTTTCAATGGTTGTATTTATAATTATTTGGATTTAAGATTAGAATTAAAATCAAAAGGGCACGACTTTGTATCAACTGGAGATACAGAGGTGATTTGTGAAGGACTAGTAGAATATGGTACCGATTTTTTTAAAAGGCTTGATGGTATGTTTGCTATTGCCGCTTGGCACAAACCAAGCAAAACATTATGGCTTAGTAGAGATAGATTTGGCGTGAAACCGTTATATTATTACCAACAAAATGGTGTACTACTTTTCGCATCAGAAATAAAAGCTTTCCTAAAACATCCTGCATTTAAAGTAGAAGTAAATTTATCTGCATTAAATGAATATTTTACTTTTCAAAATGTGTTTACATTTAACACCCTGTTTGCAGGTGTTACCATGTTGCCCCCGGCAAATACTGTAAAAGTAAATATTGATACACCTCTTTTACACAATAGCTGGTGGGATTATGATTTTAGTGAACCCGATAACAATATTAGTTTTGAGGAAGCTACAGAAGAAACAGAAAGGTTATTAACCAAAGCGGTATCAAAACAAATGGTAGCCGATGTGCCTGTGGGTAGCTATTTGAGTGGTGGTATGGATAGTGGGTCTTTGAGTGTATTGGCGAGCAAGCATGTAGGTAGGCTTTATACATTTACTGCTGGTTTTGAAATGAGTGATGTACAAGGCGTAGAAGCAGGATATGATGAAAGAATAGATGCAGAACTTACTGCCAATTTTATTAAAAGCGAACATTACGAACAGGTATTAAATGCTGGGGATATAAAATTTGCATTGCCCAAATTGGTTTGGCACTTAGAGGATTTACGTGTGGGAATGAGTTATCCTAGCTATTATATAAGTAGACTTGCTAGTAAGTTTGTAAAAGTATGCTTACAAGGTACAGGTGGCGATGAATTGTATGGTGGTTATCCTTGGAGATATTACAGGGTTTTCCAATCTTTAAATCAAAAGGAGTTTTTTAATAATTATTATGGCTTTTGGCAAAGGCTTACCAATGATGACGATAAGCAACATCTTTTTCAACCCCATGTTTTAGAAAATATAAAAATAGAAGAACCTAGAGAAATATTTGAAAGAGTATTTACATTTAATGATAAATTAAAATACGCAACTGCAGAAGAGCAGATTCAAAATAGTTTATACTTTGAGATAAAAACTTTTTTGCCTGGCTTACTCTTAGTGGGTGATAAACTAGCCATGGCACATGGTTTGGAAGAGCGGTTTCCTTTTTTAGATAATGATTTGGTTAACTTTGCACAAAAAATACCTGTAAAGCATAAACTTGGTAATTTGGAGTTGATGAAAAAAGTTGATGAAAACCAACTTGGCAACAAACAAAAGGCATACAGTGATTTTGACGATGGTAAAAATGTATTGCGAAAGGCAATGAAAGACATTTTACCAGAAAAGATTGTAAATAGAAAAAAACAAGGATTTAGTGCCCCTGATGAGAGTTGGTACAGGGGTGAAAATGCAGCCTATGTAAAAGATTTGTTATTGGGAAAAAATATTGCTTGCCATCAATTTATACAACCAGCGTTTATAGAAAAGACCATTTACGAACATTGCGAAAAAAGAATAAATCACCGTTTACTATTGTGGAGTTTAATGAATTTTGAATGGTGGTGTAGGTTATTTTTACATAATGAAAAAATTGACTAAAATGAAAGTCGCATTTTTGGGTTGTACAAAGTACAGTGAAGAATTATTTTTGAATATTATTAAAAATGACAAAGTCGAAATTGCTGCAATTTTTTCAATACCAGAGAATTTTAAAATTAATTACAGTGAAGATTTGGTAACAAATTCGAATTTTGCAGACATGGAAATACATGCAAAAAGAAATAATATTCCATTTCATTATGTTAGTAGCGAAAAAGGTTATAGACTTCAAGATTATTCTTCATTTTTAAAAGAATTGGAGGTTGATGTAATTCTTGTATTAGGATGGTATTATATGTTATCCAAAGCAGTTAGAGACTTGGCTAAACTAGGCGCTTGGGGTATTCATGCATCATTACTTCCAAATTATGCTGGAGGGGCCCCATTGGTTTGGTCTATAATTGAAGGAGAAACTAAAACTGGTGTAACCTTATTTAAACTTGAAGATGGTGTGGATAATGGAGATATTATTATGCAAGAGGAGTTTCCAATACTCTTTGAAGATTCTATTAAAGAGGTATATCAAAAAGCAACTGAAGCATCAATTAAAATGTTAAATAAGGCATTAAGCCTTGGAGATAAGAATATATTTATTAAACAAGACCCAGATAGTATAAAAATATATCCACAAAGAAAGCCAAGCGATGGCTTAATAGATTTTAATAAACCCGCTTTAAGTATTTATAATTTTATTAGGGCACAAAGTAACCCATATCCTGGCGCATACTTTGTAGCAGGAGATAATAAAAAAATTGTAATAGAAAAAGCAAGAATAGTAGATAAATAAAAAACTAAAAAGATTTAAAATATATAAAGCAACAAATGATAGAAAAATTAAATCATCTTTTTGAAAAACAAATATTTGTTTTAGACAATAAGATTTCTTTTGAGCAAAATGGAATTGATAAAGCTAACAATCAAGCACAAACATCAGATATATTTTCTGATAAGTGGGTGGAGGCTGCCGAATACGACAGTATTGAAAAAATGTATTCTTTCCAATTAGATTGGTTTTTGAAACTGTATGGTTTTGAAACCAAAGAAAATATAATTGCATTTTTAAAAGATAAGCACACTATAATAGATACAGGCTGCGGATTAGGATATAAAGCAGCTTGGTTTGCAGAATTAGCGCCTCATGCTTTGGTGTTGGGTGTTGACATTTCAGATGCAATAGATGTGGCAGCAAAAAATTATGCTCATTTACCCAACTTATATTTCTTTAGGGGCGATATTGCAAATACAGGATTAAAAAATGACGTTATAGATTTTACTGTATGTGATCAAGTAATAATGCATACAGAAATACCAGAAAATACTTTTAAGCATTTGTGTGATATTACTTCGACTAAAGGAGAGTTTGCTTGCTATGTTTATTCTAAAAAAGCATTGCCAAGAGAGTTGCTGGATGATTATTTTAGAAAAGCAACGCATGACATACCAAATGATAAAATGTGGGAATTGAGCACACAATTAACAGAGCTTGGCAAAACGCTATCCGATTTAAATGTGAGTTTTACAAGCCCTGATATACCAGCATTAGGTATAAAAGGAGGCGTATATGATATTCAAAGATTTATTTATTGGAATTTTTTAAAGTGTTTTTGGAAAGAAGATTGGGGTTTTGATTTGAGCAGAAGCACAAATTATGATTGGTATGCACCAAGCAATGCAAAAAGATTTAGTAAGGAAGAGTTTTTAAAAATGGGAACTGATAATAGTATGGAGACAACTTTTTTACACCAAGAAGAAGCCTGTTATAGCGGCAGATTTAAAAAATAATAAATGGCGATAGATTCACAATATAAAATTTGTACAAGATGTATTTATGATGAAAGGGTAGCCAGTATTAGCTTTGATGAAAATGGGGTGTGCAACTATTGCCATCAAGTAGATATGCTTGTAAAGGAATATGGTACTGGGCAACAAAAAGGTATGGATACACTTAACGGCATTGTAACGGAAATTAAAAAAGCGGGTAAACATAAAAAATATGATTGCGTAGTTGGAGTAAGTGGTGGTACAGATTCTTCTTACATGGTTTATTGGGCACTAAAAAACGGGCTTAGACCACTAGCTGTTCATTATGATAATACCTGGAATACAGCAATAGCAACCGAAAATATTAGAAAGGTTCTACAACATTGGAATGTAGATTTATATACACATGTAATAGACAATAAAGAATCTGATGATATTTTTAAAAGTTTTTTTGAGGCTGGTGTTGCTGAAATAGAAGCCGCTACAGATTTAGCTTTAGCTGAAACAATGTATAGAGCAGCTGCGGAATACAAGGTAAAATATGTTTTAGAAGGACATTCTTTTGTTACTGAAGGAATTTCGCCGCTTGGTAAAAACTATTTTGATGGTAAGTATATACAAGCGATACATAAAAAGTATGGTAAAAAGAAAATGAACTCTTATCCGTTAATGTCTTTTTATCAGTTTATGAAATGGACCGTTTTTTATAAAATAAGAAAAATTCGTCCTTACTGGTATATGCAATATTCTAAAGAAGATGCCATGGCATTTTTAAAAAAGGAGTGTGGGTGGACATATTATGGAGGTCATCATCTAGAAAATAGAATGACAGCTTTTTTTCATGGTATTTATGCCCCTCAAAAATTTAATGCGGATTATAGAAACAATACATTGAGTGCACTTGTAAGAAATGGCAAAATGAGTAGAGAAGATGCATGGCTAGAATATAATACAGCGCCTAAAATTGAACCCGAGCTACTTGGATATTTTAAAAAAAGAATAGGGCTTTCAGATACTCAATATGATGACAAAATGAAGGAGAAGCCAAATTTTTGGTGGCAATTTCCTACATACAAGAAGCGTTTTGAATTGCTTAGACCCGCTTTCTTTATATTGGCAAAAGCCAATTTAGTACCCATGAGTTTTTACTTAAAATATTGTTTCCCTGTAAAAAACAAATAGATGATCACGATTGTAAATTATGGTATGGGAAACCTTGGCTCGGTGCTAAATATGTTTAGGCGTATTGGTGTGGAGGCAATCATTTCAAACAGCATAAACGATATAGAAAAAGCAGAAAAGTTATTGTTACCAGGGGTGGGCGCCTTTGATGCTGCCATGGAATTAATAAATAAAAGCGGGCTACTGCCTGTTTTAAACTATAAAGCTACAGAAGAAAAAATTCCTGTTTTGGGAATTTGCTTAGGTATGCAGTTGCTTACAAATGGTAGTACAGAAGGGGTTTTAAATGGGTTACAATGGATAGATGCAGATACAAAAAAATTTGAATTTGCCAATAACGATATGAAAGTGCCGCACATGGGGTGGAATTTTATACAACCACAAAATTCTAGCCCATTACTAGAAGAGCTAAACAATGAGTCAAAATTTTATTTTGTGCACTCATACTATGTTCAATGTAAAAACGAAAACGATGTATTGGCAACTACGCTTTATGGAGATCGTTTTCATGCCATCATTAATCATCAAAATATTTTTGGTGCGCAATTCCACCCTGAAAAAAGCCATAAATATGGTATGCAACTCTTAACCAATTTTTCAAAAATATAGTATGTTACAAACAAGAATCATACCTTGCCTGCAGCTTATAGACGAAAGTTTGGTAAAAGCTATTCAATTTAATAAGTATAGCTATATTGGTGACCCTTGTAACACCGTTAGGATTTTTAATGAACTAGAAGTAGATGAATTGTGTTTTTTAGATATTAGAGCAAGTAGAGAAAATAGAGATCCTAATTTTAAAATATTACAAGAAATATCCGATGAGTGTTTTATGCCATTGAGTTATGGTGGAGGAATTACAACTTTTGAGCAAGCAAAAAAAATATTTGGTATTGGGTTTGAAAAGGTAATTTTAAATACCCAAGCGTTTCGCAATCCTGATTTGGTTACACAAATCTCTACCCATTTTGGGGTGCAAGCAGTAGTGGTATCTATAGACTTTAAAAAACAAGGCTCGCATTATAGCGCTTATATAAATGATGGAAAAGAAAAAATAAATGAAAATGTATTGACATATATTAAAAGAATAGAAAATGCTGGAGCGGGAGAAATATTGTTAACCTCAATGGATAGAGAGGGTACTTGGAGCGGCTTTGATATCGATTTTGTAAAACATATAACAAGCAATACAAAGTTACCTGTTATAGCACATGGTGGAGCAGGTAGTATAGAAGATATTGGGTCTGTGGTAAACGATGGAGGTGCATCTGCAGTAGCATTGGGCAGTATGCTTGTATTTCAAAAAAAGGGAATGGGTGTATTGGTAAATTTTCCCGACAAAGAAAAATTAGATAAAGTATTGCAATAATGTTTAAAGGTTGTTTCTTAATATTTTTATTTTTCTCTAAAGTTGCTTTGGCACAACCTTTTTTTAACGTAAAAAAAATGGGGCTTAAAGGTGATGGGAAGACCAATGATTACAGAGCGTTAAAGAAAATTATTGACTCTATAAACACTTTAAAAAGAGGCAGTATTTATTTCCCCAAGGGAATTTATAGAATAAATGAATATGTGCGTGAAAATGAGAAAGGAGAATCATTAAATGGAATTAAGCATTTTGTATTCACAAATATTAACGGCTTAAAAATTTTTGGAGAAAAAGGGACAGTAATTTCTGTAAAAGGGAATTTTCATAAGAAAATAGATTTTGTTGGCTACAAAAATTATGCATACAGTTATGACAACCAAGTTTCATTCATTTTTAATGGCTGCAATAATATTGAAATCTCTAATATTGAATGTAACGGTAACAACCAATTAATGACAAGGCATAAAGATGTAGTTGAAAATGCTAGCCATGGCTTACTATTTGGAGCTAGTTATGCAGATACTAATAGTAATGTAAAAATTAGTAATGTTTTTATTCATAATTACAGCGCTGATGGAATTTTATGGAAAAGTAAAGGGGGGAATTTTGTCTGTACAAATGTTACATTAAAAAATAATGGAAGGTGCGCTTTAGCGATAGTACAAGGACAAAACATGTGGTTTAAACATTGTGAATTTTCAGAAACAGGTGTTAATACAGGAAGTTATGCTACACATGCTCCAAATACAGGAGTAGATATAGAAAATGAATCTTACAGTACAATAAAAAATATTAATTTTTTAAAATGTAGTTTTAAAAAAAATCTAAATACACAATTTGTGTGTAGCGGCTTTGATGGTGTGGGCGCAGGTAGAACAACAGGTGTAGCTTTAGACAGTTGTGTGTTTGAAGAAGATATAAAACATTTTTATTTACCTGACAGAACAGTATATATAACATCTGACAATAGTATTATTAAAAACTCTACCATTATTGGCACAATTAATTTTGATTTGAATAGATGTATACAAGGGGGACAGCCCGAAAATGGTGTTGAAATTAATAATTGTGTAATAAAAACAACGGGTAATGGTATTCGAATAAACTGCGAGTTTAAATTACTTATAAAGAACTGTAAAATAGAGCAGCTGCCAAATCTAAATGAGGAGCAAAAAAAAGCGCCTTTTCCTTTTATCGTTGGCGCTATTAATACTGTGTTAGAAGGAAATATTTTTATTTATAATACTACTAACTGGGTGGCTAATAACCCTATGCAAGATTTAGATTACAATAACTATATGATTAGCTGCAAAAATATATTTAATAATACATTTAAATTGCTAGAAGATAAAAGAAAGGTATTGCAAAAAGGAAAGTCGATTCTTGTAACAATTGATAAAAAGTTTATTGAAAGAAATAAGCTGGAGCCTAATGTTCATTTAGGCTGGAATGAAAATTAGCCATATGAAAATAGCATTAATTGGAAACGTATGTAACAACATGTATAATATTGGGATGGCTCTAAAAAAGCATACCGATATCATACCTCACCTATATATTGGAGGTAAAACAGATATACACTCAAATCCCTTATTTAATGACCCAAATGCAAAAAATCAGGGTTGGGTATTTTATGATACGAAATGGGACCCTACACTAATTTTTAAAAAGTTAGATTTTTCATTTATTAATAAATTAAAAAATGAAGAGTACGATATTATTATTGTTTCAGATGTTGGTATATGGTTAGCTCCTTTTGTAAAAAATACAAAGTTCTTTTTTTGGACAACTGGTGCAGATATAACAAGAATGCCTTTCCCCATTGCATTTAATTTTTTATATAAGGGCTTTAAAGCAAAATTTAAGGCTTACTATATGGCGATTATTCAAAGGTGGGGTTTAAAACATATTGATTGTTTCCTTACCCAACCATTCAAGCCTTTTACATTGGCATTAAATAAGTTGAAAATACCCGAGAGTAAAATTTCTAAATCTTATTTTCCATTAATTTTAAATACAGAAATATTTAAATACAATGACAACTATACAAAATTTATATCTAAGGAGAATGTTTCAAAATTAAATAAGTTTAATTTTAAAATATTTCACCCAAGTAGATTAATGGTTTCACAAAATAAAGCATTAGTAAATTCGGGCCAATGGAAGGGAAATGATATGTTATTAAAAGGCTTAAGAGTATTTATTGATAAATATAATGTGAATGATATTTGTATTTTTTTGCCAAAAAAAGCGAGTTCAAAAGAACTAGAAAGTTTTGAAAATTCAGTAATACAGCTAAATTTAGAAAGTAACATAGTATGGGTTAATAGTACTAATATTGAGGGTTTTGATAAACAAGAAATGGTTGCTTTATACTCTGCATCTGATTTGGTGGTTGATGAATTTGGGGTGGGTTGGTTTGGCTCTATTGTTGTGGAAGCTGCGGCTTGTAGTAAGCCGATAATGTGCTACATTGACCAAGAAGCGATGCAAGAATTATATCCTTGGCATCCAATTATATCGGTAAATACACCAGAGACAGTAGCTGCGGAAATTGCAAAACTATATTTTGATAAAAACTATTCAATTCATAAAGGCGCTGAAGGAAGAAAGTGGGCTGTAGAATTTCATGGCTCTGAAAATGCCGGAAAGAAATATGCCAAAGAATTAATTAGGGTTATTAATAAATAGTAATGAATTCAAATTTTATAAAAGATTTAGGAAAAAATATATTAGTATATGGGTTAGGTAATTTTTCGTACAGCCTTGTTCAACTTATTACTATGCCAATTGTGCTACATGCATTACCTAAAAATGACATAGCTGGGTGGAATATATTGCTACTATTGGGCACAATAGTAATAGCTATTTGTACTTTTGGTATGGATGCTGCTACCGGTAGGTTTTGGGCAGATGAAAAAGATGGAGATAAAAAAGTAGTGATTTTTTCTACCGCTTTTTATTTTAATATTTTTATTTCTTTATTGTTTGCAACAATTATGTTGCTGGCTACAAGCAGCATTGCATCAAAGTTAAACTTGCTGCAAAACCACATAAATGCATACTATTTATTGTTGCTTTGGATACCATGCATAATAATAAATCAATTTTTTCAAAATTGGTATAAATGCACTTTTCAAAAAACCATTTTTACATTTACCTTAATTCTACAATCTAGCATTTATTTGTTTGGCTTATTGTACCTCAAGTTTACTCAATCATTATCATTATATAGTGTGTTGATGGTTCTTTTACTTAGTCAGGTTGGGGTTATACTACTGGGTATTTATTCTGCAAAAAAAATGTTTACTTTAAAATTAAGTATGCCCCTTTTAAAAAAGATGATTGCATATGGGCTACCTTTTTTGGTGTTTGCATTTGGATATAATTTTTTAATGGGTATGGATAGATTTTTTTTAAAAAAAATACCTGGAGATGAGCAGTATTTTGCTGTATACTCAACAGCGGTAAGAATTACTGCCATAATGAGCATGGTACTTTCGGCTTTTAATTTTGCCTTTGGTGGTTTTTCGTTAGCAATTATAAATACAGAAGATGCAGGAAAAAGATTTGGTATTATACAAAGTATTTTTTTAATATTTATGACGTATGCTGGCGTTTGTTTTCTTGCTTTACAGCAGCCCATAATAATTGTTTTAGCAGGCAAAAGTTATCTTAGCTCTTTAACTTTCTTTCCAAGCTTGGTAGCTTCAAGTATTTTGTATGGTTTATATTCTTTTGCTCAATTGGGAATAATAAAGTCAAAAAAAAGTTATTTGGGCGTAGTGGTACTTTTTACTAGCATTGCAATATGCTATGCTTTAAATTTTTTATTTATTAATACATTTAAGGGAATAGCCACATCAAATGCATTACTGGTGGCAAATGGGTGTATGTGTATTGGGGCTTATTTTTTTTCGCATAAATATTTAAAAATCAAACATGACTTTAAATTTTACATAACCCTAGTTGTTTTATTTGTCCTATTATCCATATTTTTTAAAACTAATTTGTCCCCAATAATATACTTAGATAGCTTTATAAAAATAATAATTAGCACAACAATATTTATAGCGGTATTTTTCAAAAGACTAGAGAAAATTTATATTTACAGCAAGGAATACATTTAATAATTGAACAACCTTTAAGCATCTATGCGAATTAATATAATACTGCCCACATCAAAATTAGCTGGAGCCGAAAAGCGTTTTGTTTTTATGTTCATGTCTTTAATTAAAAAAGAACATGATATTTATCTATTTATAACGAAAGAATTGTACGAAGAGGCGTTGAAATCCACAGAGTTTGAAGGAATAATTGGTTTCAAAAACAACATTATACTTACACCATTTAAAAGTGGATTCATAAGTAGATTTATTTTTATTAATTATTTTTTAAAAACATATCCAAATGCAATAAATCATTTTGTGTTATGGTTTCCCCTAAGGGTTTTTTATGGAAAGGTAAAAACCCTTTTTACTTTTCCTTCAAATGAGTTTGAAAAGTTTTTTCCATATTATAAAAGAATACTCATCATTTATTTCTTTATAAAAGCCCAAAAAGTCGATTTTCTAGATAGCAATGTTTATCATCATATACAAAAAAAATTAAAATCGATTAAACAAAAATTTTCTTTAACCCCTAACTCATGTGTAAACACTGATTTTTTTTACTACGATAATGATTTTTCAAAGAACAATAATGTAGTTTTTCTTGGTCGTTTTGATGACCAAAAACAAAGCGCAAGATATTTAGATCAAATCCCTGATATTCAAAACTATTTAATTAAAAAAAGTATTGTTGTTAATAAATACTATTTAATTGGTTTTGGCGAAAAGTATCTGGAAATGAAAAAAACATTAGAAGAACCGAGATTTAAAAATTTGCCAGTAGAAATTTTGCAAACAACAAATCCAGAGTTGATACTTAGGAACGCAAAAGTTTTTTTATCGCTGCAGAAATTTAATAACTATCCTTCAAGAGCTCTTATGGAGGCAATGGCTTCGGG
>JANMGS010000432.1:0-4316 GCA_031374745.1 Ferruginibacter sp.
TAAAGTGCCTAATACAACAGCCAAAAATCCAAGGATTAAGGCTAGATAATTATCTGGAGCTGCTTCGCCCATAACAATTAATGCTCCAATGATAACTACCCCGTGTATGGCATTGGCCCCGCTCATAAGTGGTGTGTGCAATACACTTGGTACACGGCCTATTACTTCTATACCAAGAAATATCATGAGTATAACCATGTAAATTATTTGTTGGTTGTCGTTAAGAAATACAAAGATTTGATCCATACAATTTTTTATTTATTTTTTACTAAATATGCATTAGGCCTTATTAAATTTACAATATTCCTTTTCCTTTCTAAATCAATGTTATCTGGATAACAATGTAATTTTGCTTCGTCGAATTGACTATGGTAAATATATTTATATCTATTACTTAATTTGATTTGGATAGCATAGCTATCCCCATCTGTTGCTGTACATAATTTATTTTGCACGCTTAAACTGTCGTTAATTAGTGTAAGTGACCTATGATTGATTCTACTTTTCTCTGGCAACTCAAATATTCCGTTTCTTACCATTTCGAAAAAAACTGAATCTGGTTTTATACTATTTAATGGGAAATAATATTCCGCATGATTCTGTTCTTCCCAACCATTATACACTTTTGATTTTCGACTGATGTGAAAAGCCGTGTCAAAAAAAAGTGTTGTACACGATATGAGTCCGTTACAACATGTTTTTTCATAAAGCCGTATTTCAATATTGTATTTACTCTTCGTAATTGGAGCAATATCTAATAAACTGTCATCTGCTTTTCTATAAATGTCATATTCTAAAATAAATTTATCTCTAGTAATTGAAATTACGTTTCCTACATATAATCCGTTTTTATACTCATTTTGAGCATAGGAGGTTTGATAAAAACAAACTAATAAAAATAAAATATTGACTATTTTCATTAATAATAAATATGTAAACTGATTTTATTTAAAACATGTTAACACCCTTTCATTTGTAACCACACCTCCATGGGCTACACAAGTGCCTTTTACCAAATCATCTTCAAAATTCAGATTAAGTTCCCCTTCTTTATTAATGATGAGTTGTAAGAAATTGAAAATATTTTTACCATACAGTTTGCTTGCATCGCTTGGCATTAAAGCTGGTAAATTTGAGTTTCCAATAATAGAAACACCATTTGCAATTACGGTTTCATTGTTTTTTGTAAATGCCGTATTACCACCAGTAGATGCTGCCAAATCAATAATCACAGAACCATTCTTCATACTACCAATCATTTCTTCTGTAATTAACACGGGCGCTTTTTTACCTGGTATGGCTGCGGGTGTAATAATGATGTCCGATTTTGCAACACTTTCGGCAATTCTTGCTTTTTGGCGCTCCATAAATTCGGCAGTTTGTTCTACAGCATAACCTCCAGCTTTGGCTGCATCTGCTGCTCCTTCTACTTCTACAAACTTTGCACCAAGGCTCATCACTTCCTCTTTTACTTGAGGTCTTGTATCAAATACTTCTACCACTGCACCCAATCTTTTTGCGGTGGCTATTGCTTGTAAGCCAGCTACACCTGCTCCAAGTATCAGCATTTTTGCTGGTGGTATACTGCCTGCAGCAGTCATAAACATGGGGAAATATTTTGGATAATAATTAGCTGCCATTAACACAGCTTTATACCCTGCTATGTTTGCCTGGCTGCTCAATACATCCATACTCTGTGCACGTGTTGTACGAGGAAGCATATCAATACTAAATATTGTAAACCCTTTTTCAGCCAATTGCTTTATTTGGGGTGCATTGTACAATGGTTGATAAAATCCGAGTAGTGTCTTTCCTTTGCACAATGTAATATCTTCTTCGCTTAAGGCATTGATAGAAAGAATAAGATCTGCAGTTTGCAAAATATTATTTCTAGTGTGTATACTTGCTCCAGCTATTTCAAACTGCTCATCTGTTGCAAATGATTTAACACCTGCTTGATGCTCAACAATAATATTTACTTTCAATTTTGTAAAGGCAGCAATATGTTCTGGTAGCAACGAAACCCTTGTTTCACTTTCTGGTTCTTTTAAAACTCCAATTGTCATACGTAAATTTAATGTTCGTAAGATAGTAAAAATTAAAACTTGATGGTAAAATGTTGTTTAACTTTAAAATCTTTTTTAAAAAAAACTATTCCGATAAAAAAGAGGTCGATGCTTAGCGTAACTGCTTCATGTTGTTTAATGATGGCCCAAGACTCTTCCATTTCTTTACTCCAATGAATATCGTCAAAAACTACGATGCTTTCACTATTTAAGTTTGATAATATTTGTTCGAAATAGGCAAGTGTAGGTACTTTTCGATGATTTCCGTCTAAAAAAGCCAAATCAATTGTTTTTGTTGAGGCTAAAAAAATGGGTAGTGTTTTTTCAAAATCTCCGTTAATAATTACTACATTTTTCAGATTAAGCACATTAAAATAGTGTTGTGCTACCTCGGCAATACGATTGGAACCTTCCATTGTGGATACAAAAGGCCTGTTTTCTGCCGATGCTAAGTATGCTGTTGTTATTCCAAGTGAAGTGCCCAGTTCCAGTACATTCTTTTTATCGTAATATTGAACGATTCTAAAAAGCAGTTGGCTGTATTTTTTTGGCTTTAAGGAAGAAGCTGCTATGTCTTTTATAACCCTTTTCTTCGTTTTTATAACAGTAGACCCCGCACCAAAATCTTCTACCTCTATACCATTTTCATTTGCTAACAAAAGGGCTCTTTGCTTTTCAATGGTTGAATAAATGTTGTACTTCTTTTTATCATTCAATACAAACTTTATAAATTCGAATACAAAGGGAGAGTGAATGCCATGGCCTTTTCCATTGGCCGCAGTGAAGTGATATTTAATGTATTTTAATGCTAATTGAAAGGAGGTATACAATTGATAAAGAATTGGAAATTATAAATTGGAGTTGGGTATTCTTCTTTCCCATGTTTGAAAGCTCATGTCGAAAATATTCTTTTCATCGGCTACAACATTTTTCTCAAAAACCAATTCCCACATTGATGAATCAATTGATGGGAAAAAGGTATCCCCGTCGATATTTGTGTGTACCCGGGTCATGTAAATTTTATCTGCGATAAGAATAGATTGTTTGTAAATTTCTCCTCCACCAGTAATAAAAATTTCCTTTGCGTTGGTTGTTTCAGCTAGTTTTATGGCATTTTCGATAGTGCTTGTAGCAATAACACCCTCGGCCCGCCAATCTTTGTTGGAAGTTATAATAATATTTGTTCTACCGGGCAAAGGTTTACCAATGGCTTCAAAGGTTTTTCGCCCCATAATTATAGGCATACCCCATGTAGTATTTTTAAAAAACTTAAAATCCTCGGGTAAGTGCCAGAGCATGGCATTTGCTTTTCCTATTGCGTTGTTAGTGGATGCCGCTACTATTAATGAAATTGTACGCTCTTTTATGTCCCCTCCAATGGAATTATTAATCTCTACTTCTTTAAAATCTGAATTGCTATCCAATATTATTTTATTTAGTATTTGTAAAACTTTTGATTAAAAGAAGGCTTCCATCGTTGCTCATAAAAAACTATACCGCTACTGGGGCTTTTATGGCTTCATGGCAAATATAATTTTCCAACTGAAAATCTTCGTACACAAAACCAAAAATATCTTTTGGTGTTGAATTGATTTTCATCTGAGGAAGTGCAAATGGCGTTCTGCTTAATTGTAACTTGGCTTGTTCAAAATGATTGCTGTATAAATGTACATCTCCAAAAGTATGTACAAAATCGCCCAGTTCCATATCGCAGACTTTTGCTATCATCATGGTAAGTAATGCATAGGAAGCAATATTAAAAGGTACGCCAAGAAAAACATCTGCACTTCGCTGATACAATTGGCAACTCAATTTCCTTTTTCCATTTGCATCCTCGGCACTTGTATAAAATTGAAACAAGCAATGGCAAGGCATCAATTTCATTTTTGGCAAATCTGCTACATTCCAGGCACTAACAATCATTCGCCTACTATCTGGATTATTTTTAAGTTGATGGATAACATCCTTTATTTGATCAAATTCTATTCCGTTTGCCCCTTCCCAACTTCTCCATTGTTTTCCATAAACTGGGCCTAAATTACCATTTTCATCGGCCCATTCATCCCAAATTTTTACATTGTTTTCTTTAAGGTATTGTATGTTTGTATTTCCTTGCAAAAACCAAAGTAATTCATGAATAATACTTTTTAGATGTACTTTTTTGGTAGTTACCAAAGGGAATCCTTCCGCTAGATTGAAGCGCATTTGATAACCAAAAATGCTTCTGGTACCGGTGCCCGTTCTGTCAGC
>JANMGS010000444.1:0-6471 GCA_031374745.1 Ferruginibacter sp.
AAAACCTCTTTTATAGTACTAAGTTGTGTTTCCCAAATTTCCATTGGGTTGTGCTCTACCCAACCTGGTGAAGGAAATAGTTGTGTAAATTCTTTTTGAGCAGTTGCAACGATGGCTCCATTTATATCAAACAAAATACTACGGCTACTTGTTGTGCCTTGATCTATTGCGAGAATGTAAGAGGGCATTGAAAATATTATTTGAAGGTTAAATAATTATACAAGTGCTTATAAAAAAGTATAAGATAATATAAAATATTTATTTTCAGATAATTTTTGCCGGATATTACTCAATGGTAGCATTGATCAATCTATCGGTTATGGCATCCCTTTGAGGCTTGAGTGTTTCGTAACTCCCGTTTTTTACAGCACATTTACCCTTTAGATGAATCAATAAGGTGCATTGTTCTGCTTGCTCACGTTGGTGCCCGCAAATATCCATCAATGTATCAATAACCCATTCAAACGTATTTACCTCATCGTTCCATACAACTAAGCTAAGGTTAATGGCCTCTTCTGTAAGCACATCTAATTCTTCGTTGGAAGAAGTATCGGGTTTATTTGCAAAATTTTTGTTCATGAAAACGGTAAAATTTCTAACGACACAAATTTAACTTAGAAAAATGGAATACGGAAATTTGGGAGTATTTAAAATTTTTGCTGGTTGCAAGGGTTGGAAGGGTTGCAAGGGTTGCAAGGGTTGCAAGGGTTCCAAGGGTTCCAAAGGTTCCAAGGGTTGTCAACCTTCATAGGAAATGTCAAAATACAAATATTGCATAAAAGGTTGACAACCCTATTTGCAAACTGCGATAATGGTAACTATTGCAAGGGTTGCAAAGGTTATAAGGGTTGTCAACCTTCATAGGTAGTGTCAAAATACAAATATTGCATAAAAGGTTGACAACCCTATTTGCATCGAGGTTGATAACCCTATTGAAGAAAATAAATCATTCTGGTTATATTTGAATATCAAAAATTCTTATGCAACTATATTTTACATTTATACTAACCATTTCGTTGAGCTATGCTATGGCACAAACCAATCCAAATCAAAAAGACGATCATTTTTTAGATAGTCTATTATCGAACAATGTCCTTTTTAAAGAGGTGATGGAAAATAAAGATGCGCACCGTATTCAAATAATCTATACAGAAATAAATAGGGATGCAAAAAATAGGCCCTCCTTTAAATCACATACATATAATTTAAATCACAACCTATATTTTTATCCGGCAAGTACGGCAAAAATGCCCACCGCTTTTTTAGCACTTCAAAAATTAAATGAAATAAAAGCGCCTTGGATAAATAAAAATACGCCCATGCAAACCGATAGTGCATGGTCAAAACAATATAAAGTAACGATCGACTCTTCCGCTGAAGATCTTAATCCAAGCATAGCTCATTACATAAAAAAAGTTTTTATGGTTAGCGATAATGAGGCAAACAACAGATTATATGAATTTTTAGGGCAAGAATATTTGAATAATAATTTAGCAAAGCTTGGATACAAGGATGCACAAATTTTGCACAGACTTGGCGTTTCATATACAGATGATGCAAATAGGCATACCAATCCAATACGCTTTACAGATAAAAATAAAAAATTTTCCTTTTATCAGCCCGAGCAAATCAGCAAACTAAATTATATCAAACGGAATGATTTATTGGGAAAAGGATATATCAAAAATGATTCGCTCATAAAAAAACCATTTGACTTTTCTATAAAAAACAGGTTGTATTTAGATGACTTGAATGATATGTTGTTGCGGGTGATTTTTCCTGAAACGTACCCGACAAATAAAAGATTTAAACTAACAAAAAATGATTACCAATTTCTATTAAAGTATATGTCGCAAATGCCTACTGAGAGTACTTTTCCTACATATGATACCGCAGAATATTACGATACCTATTGTAAATTTCTATTGTACGGTAATGAGAAAAATGTAAGCATACCAAAAACAATACGAATTTTTAATAAGATAGGAGTTGCTTATGGGTTTATAACAGACATAGCTTACATAGTAGATTTTGAACACAAAATTGAATTTGCTTTAAGTGCAACCATATATGTAAATAAAGATGAAATTTTTAATGATGATAGGTACGAATACGAAACGGTAGGTTGGCCCTTTATGAAAAACCTTGGCAGAGCCATTTATGAATATGAGTTAACTAGAGAACAGAAGTTCAAGCCAGATTTAAAGAAGTTTGAAATTAAATACGATAAGTAAATCTATTTGTCCTTATTTATAATTTCATTAGTAAAATGCGCAGTATGTTTTGGTTCCGCAAATTTTTTTGCGTTGTACATTTCGGAGTTGCCTTTCGGTATTGATAATGAAGCCCAATCATTGTTACAAATCATCTTACCTATAAAAACAATTTGCCCAACATGGTATGGATAATGTGCCAATTGCCTGTTAATTGCTTCCGTTACAGTATGGCCTTGGTTTCTTATAAAAATCTCTTTTCCCAAATCATCTTCTGTCAAAGAGGACAATGCATCAAACAAACATTTCCAACCCTTTTCCCAGAGATCTAATAGTTCATTCCTGGAATGAATAATATTTTCAAATTCTGCTTCTCTGTTTCTATTTTCTTTTTCACCATCCGTTGTTAAAAAATCTGTCCAGCGACTAAGCATGTTGCCAGCCATATGTTTTACAATAGTGGCTATGCTATTGCTCTCCTCATTGTATTGCCAAAAAAGTTTTTCGTCTGGCAATTGGTTAAACGTTTTTTCTGCTAAAAGCTTATAGTATTGAAATTGTGCAATTGCTGAAGAGAGGAATGATGCTGACATTATCAATAATTTATTGTATAAAATTAGATAAATATTTTTGTAATTACTCCTTCGTAAACTTACCCACAATACCCTTTTCAGAACTAGTGCCCACCATCACTTCAAACTCACCGGGCTCTACAATAAATACGCCTTCGTTGTTATAAAAGCCTAGTTCTTTATCGGTGAGTGTAAACGCTATTTCTTTGGATTCGCCTGCTGCTAATTTGATTTTTTCAAATCCTTTTAATTCTTTTACAGGTCTTACAACACTTGCCACTTTATCACGTATATACAACTGCACTACTTCTTCTCCTGCTACTTTTCCTGTATTCTTTACCAGCACTTTCACTTTTACTGCAGATGGATTTGTATTGTCAATTTGTAAATTGGAATAATCAAAATTTGTATAGCTTAAACCATAACCAAATGGATACAACGGCTTGTTTGAAACATCGCCATAGTGCGCCCAAAATACTTCTGGCTTTGGACCCGGCCTGCCAGTGTTGTAATAGTTATAATAGATAGGAACCTGCCCTACACTTCTTGGAAAAGTCATGGTTAATTTTCCAGATGGGTTATAATCACCAAAGAGCACTTGTGCAATGGCATTCCCTGTTTCGGTGCCTAGCTGCCAAGTTTCTAGTATTGCTGGAATGTGTTCATCTGCCCAAGTAATTGCAAGCGGGCGACCATTCATTAAAACCAATACAATGTTTTTATTTACTTTATACACTTCTTCCAATAATTGTTGTTGTACGCCGGGTAAATCTAGTTTCGTTCTACTCCTACCCTCACCCGTTTGAAATCCATGCTCCCCCAATACCATTATTACAACAGCCGATTTTTTTGCCAAAGCAATTGCTGCTGCAAATCCGCTTTTATCTGTCTCATTTATTTTTACTTCCTGTATAAAATCAACTTTCCCAACAACTACATCGGCGCCTTTGGCATATTTATATTCCTTGGTATATTTTTTAAATCCTTCTATAAATGATACTGCACTGCTGTCATCCGAACCTATACGCCAGCTTCCAAGCGGGCTATTGTTGTCATTTGCCAATGCCCCAATTACGGCAATATTTTTTTGATTTTTCTTTAATGGGAGTAACTGCTTTTCATTTTTTAAAAGAACAATAGATTTTTTGGCCATATCCAATGCCGCAGCAATATGAGCAGGATTATAAATTAAATTCTTCTCTCTTGCGGCGTCGCAATAACGGTAAGGGTCATCAAACAAACCCAATTCAAATTTTACACGCAATATTCTTCTTACTGCTTCATCTATTACTTCCATTTTTACTTTACCTGTTTCTACCAATTCTTTTAGGTACGTAACATAAGCAAGCGATTCCATATCCATATCCGAGCCTGCATTTGCAGCAAGCTCTGCCGCATTTTTTAAATCCTTTGCATAACCATGGTCTATCATTTCGCCAGCCGATCCCCAATCGGAAATTACAAAGCCATTAAAATTCCATTTGCTTTTTAAGATATCTCTTTGCAAAAATTTATTTCCCGTAGCAGGCATTCCATTTAGCGTATTAAAAGAATTCATCACTGTTTTTACATCATTATCTACCGCGGCTTTAAATGGAGGTAAAACAATATTGTATAAAGTGGATGTACCAATATCAACCGTATTGTACTCTTTGCCAGACTCCGCAAAGCCATAAGCCGCAAAATGTTTTGCAGTAGCAGCAATGGTATTGTTTGCAGATAAATCATCGCCTTGAAATCCTTTTATTCTTGCAACACCAATTTTTGCACCAAGGTATGGGTCTTCGCCTGCGCCTTCCATTACCCTGCCCCAGCGAGCATCTCTTGTAATATCTACCATGGGAGCAAATGTCCAATTGATACCTACTGCCGATGCTTCAATAGCAGCAACCCTTGCAGATTTTTCTAACGCTACCAGATCCCAACTTGCTGATTCTGCTAGTGGAATAGGAGATAAAGTTTTGTGCCCGTGTATTACATCATAACCAAATAACAATGGAATGCCTAACCTTGTTTCTTTTACAGCAATCTCTTGAAGCTTCCTTACATTTACTACACCTTTTACATTCAATACCGCACCTACCATTCCTGCTTTTAAATGATCGTATTTTTGTTTTGCATTTCCTTCTTTCGGCACAGGCCCAGTAATTTCCCAAAAGCCATTGTATTGATTCATTTGCCCCACTTTTTCTTGAAGCGTCATTAATTGCAATACTGAATCAACCCTTCTGTTAATGGCGTCCGTTTTAGATTTATCTTTTGATGATACTACTTGGGCATTTAATTGGAAACCGGTTAATAATAAAAAAGAAAAGGCACAGTAGATTTGCAAATGCTTTATTTGAAAAAAAGAAGGCATGTAATAAGATTTAAAAAGATTGATTGAAAAAAGAAAACGCTATTTTTTTTGGTATACCCTTACATAATCAATCACAAAAAATTGATTTTTGAAATTCATCATATCAGGATTACCAGGCCAATTTCCACCTACTGCAAGGTTGATTATAAAAAAGAAATCTTCATTAAAAGGATAATTATTTGTTCCAAAATCCTTTTTTGAAAAGGACGAAAATAGTTTTCCATCTAAAAACCATTTAATTTGATTCTCCTCCCACTCTATTGAAAAAACATGAAATTCATCATTAAAACACCCGATTGTAAACTTACATTACCACCCAATTGTGTACTACCAGGCCCTGGTCCAAAATGAAGCGTACCATATAATTTCGATGGTTCTTTACCAATTACTTCCATAATATCTATCTCACCACTTTTAGGCCAACCGCCAAAAACATTTTTCTCTGGAAGCATCCAAAATGCCGGCCATATGCCCTGTGAATTTGGTAAGATTGCTCTAAAGTCTACCCTTCCGTATTTGAATGTTTTTTTACCTTTCGTAAGCATTTTAGACGAAGTGAAATATTTATTTCCATAGTTCTCTTTCTTTGCTTCGATAATCATTTTACCGTTTTTGAAACTGGTATTTTCAGATCTGTAATGCTCTAATTCATTGTTTCCCCAGCCACAAAGATTTGGGCATCCATCTCCATTTTCAAAACTCCAATCTTTGGTATTCAATGCTTTTCCATTGAATTCATCTGCCCATACCAGTTTATAATCTGGATAAGCCTTTGGCGCATCGTACCCTTTATCTGGAAACGAGCTATTGGCAGCATTGTAATTTGAAACGATTACGCTAGATTCTTCGGGTGTAGACAATAAACTTTTTTGGGAACATGCACAAAAAGAAATGCATGCTACCCATACTGAAATTGTATGTAATAAATTCATTTTACCCATTGTAAGTAAATTAAAAAAATGCGAAAGATATATTACTTATTAAATTAAGAAACGCTCCAAGATTTAAAAAAGGAGCTTTCATTTTCAGAAAGCTCCATTTACATTTTGGGGGAATATTATTTATGTATAAAAATTGTTTCTGTTGTTAAGTCTTTACCATCATTGTCCATTAAATGAATATGATAAACACCAGAAGCTACGTTGGACAAATCAATATTCATTGGAGTGTAAGGCCCAAACATTACAAAGCTTGCATTATAAACTATAGCTCCGATTGAGTTAAAAATAGTTATTTTCCTCGGCCTCAAATTAGTATTATCACTCAAATACCTTATTTGGAATCTTCCTGTAGAAGGATTCGGATATACAAATATTTTAGGCGCAGA
>JANMGS010000461.1:0-11105 GCA_031374745.1 Ferruginibacter sp.
CAGGACAAACCTGAACAAAGGGGAATTTTCTCACCTACTATAACACTCAATATTACATCGAAAGAAGAACTTGAAGATATAGGTTACGAGACATTTGAAGAACTTATAGGGATGTCACATTACGGAACTTCTCAAATTTTAAAGGACTTTAGAGTGACTAAGCGTTACGACCCGTACAACATCAGCAATTGTAAATTCTACGAGTTTGATGCTGAATATATGTTTGAGCATGTAGACATTGACGAACCTCTTAAAGTTGAACTCAAAGTTTTAAAAGCAGTGCATAATGGATTTTATTACGACTTCAATTGCCATCAATCGAAGGCGCAAAATCAGTTTGCAGACAAAGAATTTGAGGAATTTAAAAAGACAATAAAGCTGTTATAACTTACCAATACATCAGGCCTCATACAATTTGACATGAAGTTGAAACAATCATCAGCTGTGCATACCTTCTAAAACTTCAAAGGGTAAAAAAAATATCCCATTTCGGGAACTTTTCTTAACTTTGGCAAAACTTCAAAAGTTGAGCATTATTGCAAAGAAAATTTTAAGGGATTTTTGGGAGGCCCATCCAGACAGTGAACAGCAACTAAAAGCTTGGTATCAGGAAACTTCGAAAACAGCATGGACAAGCCCCAGCAAAATCAAACTTGAATATCCAACTGCAAGTTTTTTAGCTGACAACAGAGTCGTTTTTAACATTAAGGGTAATCATTACAGACTGGTTGTGAAAATTAATTACGACTATCAGATGATTTGGATTCGATTTATTGGCACACATGCCGAGTATGATAAAATAAACGCTAAAATAATTTAAGATGAATATTAAGCCGATTAGAACCAAAAAAGATGATGAACAAGCACTTACTAGGCTTGAAGTAATTTTTGATTCAAAAAAGGGAACAGATAAAGGAGACGAATTGGAAATATTGGGAATGTTAATTGAAAAATACGAGAATGAAAAATTTCCAATTGGGTTTCCTGACCCTGTAGAGGCAATTAAATTTAGAATGGAACAACTTGGTTATAATCAAACTGATTTAGCTGATGTTGTTGGTCTAAAAAGCAGGGCTAGTGAAATTCTAAATCGTAAAAGAAAACTCTCTCTTGAAATGATTAGGCAAATACATGATAGGTTAAACATTCCTACAGAAGTTTTAATTCAGTCTTACTAAAAAAAGTACTTCAGTCTACAATTAACTTTGCTTGAAGGCTGGCTAAACATTGGAGCAATAGTTAATTTATCTTTGTTATGCTTTATCTGAACCTCGGTTCGTACCCCAAGAACCATCCACTATGGTCAGTTTACTTGTATCGCCTTGGGCTTTTGCTCGGGCAGAAAATCATAACCTAGCTTTTGGTTATTATCATTATCATTAATATCTTTAATTAGGGTTTGTCCGGGGCGGAAGAATTTCAAATTCCACAACCGCAGAAAGCGCTACCGATAGCTGTAGTTCTTAGTTTATTTGTGTGCAAAAACATTACCTAAATCAGTATTTTGGAATTTATTTTTTACTATTAAAATAATCACATTATGCGCTCACTTCCTGTTTGTATTATCATTATGCTTTACAGCATAACATCATTGTTTGCTCAATCGCCTAATGACAATTTAAGAACACTTAATGCAGAACGTTTATCCGGCGGTACGTATCACAGCTTGTTCATTCGCAATGGGGCTTTGTATGCATCAGGTCAAAATGTTTTTGGTCAGTTGGGGGTTATGGACAAGGCAGACGCCATGCTGCCACAGCAAGTAGGAACAGCAACCAATTATGTAAGTGTTTCTACCCGCACCTATACAACTTTAGCACTCAGGGCAGATGGTAGCATATGGGCATGGGGATACAATAACTATGGTGAGGTGGGCAATGGTAACAAGACACACCAGTTTGGCCCTGCCAAAGTAGGTAAAGACACAAATTGGGTAAGCATCTCGGCGGGTGAATCCTTTTGCTTAGCCATCAAGCGCAACGGTACTTTATGGGGTTGGGGGTTGAATAGTAATGGTGAGTTGGGAACAGGAGGCAACCCTTATGTCAGCCTTATACCTATTCAAATAGGCAAAGACAACAAATGGAAGATGGTATCTGCTGGCGTGAAATATGCGCTGGCAATTAGGAAAGATGGCAGCTTATGGGCTTGGGGTTACAATCCTTGGGGCATGTTGGGTACCGGTGATAATGCTCCGCAAAATAGGCCAATGCAAATAGGAACGGATAATAACTGGGCATTTGTTACTACAGGTCAAAGTTATTCTGCAGGCATAAAAACAGATGGGACGCTATGGGCTTGGGGAGCCAATCAAAATGGAGAATTAGGCATCAACTCAATAATAAAACAGCTACGACCTATACAAGTAGGCAACGACAAAAACTGGAAAATGGTCGCCTGTGGACAGCACCACTCGTTGGGCTTGCAGCAAGATGGTAGCTTATGGGCATGGGGCAGTAATAACAATGGAGGCCTGGGCTTGGGAAGAACCGGTAATAAACGAATACCGCAACAAGTGGGGAGTGCAAAAGATTGGATTGATGTTGCCGCAGGCATGAACCACAGTCTTGCCATGAAGGCCGATGGTATCGTGTATACTTGGGGGGCTAACAGTTATGGAGAGTTAGCTATAGGTAATAAAACTGATCAGGTATCACCTGTTCAAGTGAAATAACTGGATAGTCATTATTTTTTACATTAATACTTATAACATGAGCAAGTTCTTTTTAATTATAATAACCAGCTTTTGTTCGATGATGGCAACTGCACAAGTACCAAAAACAGAACTGTATGACCTCATAAAAAAGTTGCTGTACGACAGCACCGGGTTTGAAAATATAGGTGACTGGGCTGTAGGCAAGCCGAAAAAATATCCGGTCAGCTGGCAATCGGATAAAATAGAAATGAGCAACGACACCAGTATCAATTTTTATAGGAAAGGCATGTCAGATATTACGATTAAAGGCAAGCAAGTGATGTCTACTGGCAAAGCTGGTAAATGGAATATTATGCTGAAAGGTCCACGAATGGGCTATGGCTCATTCAGCATTATGAGTCCCGCTTCTCCTGACCTGCAGCCAAAGGTCAGCATTGACAGTATTTTTGCTGGCAAACCATATGGAGCTAAACTATTGAAGCGTTGTGATACAAAACCACTATTGGGTTACTACTACTATGAAGTGAAGCTTCCTAAAAAAGATGTCGCTTTTGTAAAAATCAGTTGGCTTACTGTTAATGGAAGCACTGCTTATCGAATTGACGGGTATGATAGTTGGAGCAAATATGCTGTAAAGTTTGATTGCAAGTAAATAAGTATGCATAACCATAAACAGCCAAAGTGCCGCTTAGCGTGCGGTACCTGTACCCAAGAACCGCACGCTATGATCTGTTTACTTTCTTTGCCTTGGTCTTTGATTTGAGAAGAAAATCACAGCGTAGCTTTGGTTATTATCATTATCATTTATATTTCAGCCTCTTTCTGGTATCCGCATAAGTGTTTCCAATAAAAATGGCCAGAATTTTTGAACAGAGCTTATCTGTACTTTTTCATCGGGAGAGTGGGCTCCACGAATATTAGGGCCAAATGAAATCATTTGCATAGACGCATAGTTGGTTCCCAAAATGCCACATTCCAAACCTGCATGTATTGCTTTTACTTTTGCTTTTTCTTTATAACGCTCTTCGTATAAATCGCTCATCAGTTTTACAATGGGCGCTTCTGGTTTTGGTACCCACCCAGGGTATGATCCCCCAAAAGATGGCTTTGCACCCGCCAATTCAAAATTATAACAGATGGTTTTTGCCAAATCTATTTTCTCACTATCTACCGAACTACGGGTTAAACACAATATGGTAAATTCGCCATTTTTTACAAGAACCCTTGCTAAGTTGTTGGATGTTTGTACCAATCCTTCAATAGCAGGACTCATTCTGTAGATTCCATTTGGGCATGCAGCAATCGTTCTTAGGAACTTATATTGAAATGAAGCATCCATACAGGTTTCAGGGGTATTTATCTTTTCTATACCAATCATTAAGTTAGCATCGGTGCGCTGGTATTCGCTTTTAATAATTAGCTCCTCGTCTTTTATGAAAGATGCAAATGCCGCTGCATGTGTAGAAGAAATAACCAGTTCTGCAGATGATTCCCTTGGAATAGCATTGCGCAACCCTCCCCCTTCAATACCAACAATTCGTAGATCAAATTTGTCGACAGCATTTAACAATACACGATTTATCAATTTATTTGCATTGCCTCTACCAAGGTCAATATCAACACCTGAGTGTCCACCTGTAAGGCCTTTTACAAATAGTTTATAACCATCTACTGCTGTCGTGCATTTTTCCACCTCATAATTTCCAGTTGCACTTACATCTATTCCACCAGCACAACCTATGGTTAATTCATCATCGTCTTCCGTATCTAAATTAAGTAATATGGATGCATCTAATAGACCACCCTTTAAACCCAACGCTCCAGTCATTCCAGTCTCTTCATCTATAGTAAAGAGTGCCTCTATAGCGGGGTGAGGAATAGTATCAGATGCAAGAATGGTCATGATAGATGCTACACCAATTCCATTATCGGCTCCCAAAGTTGTACCCTTCGCTTTCACCCAATCATCTTCTACAAACATATTTATTCCTTGTGTGGCAAAATCAAAATCCGTATCAGTATTTTTTTGATGTACCATATCTAGGTGGCTTTGCAAACAAACAGTTTGCTTATTTTCCATACCGGCAGTTGCTCCTTTCTTTATTATTACATTGCCCACTTCATCTTTATACGTGTTTAGATTTAATTTTTTCCCAAAATCCAATATGAATTGAATTACTTGTTCTTCTTTTTTGGAAGCTCTCGGAATTGCATTTAAATCGGCGAAGTGCTGCCACAATTCGTTAGGGGAAATTTCATTATAAGACTTATTCATACTTTTGTTTATTATTTATGAGAAGGTTCCTTGCTTATTCAAATGTAAAGGAATATCTGCTTAATGCTACCATTTACTGTAAAATGATTTGCCTAGATGTAGATTAAAAAAAAATAATCCTACCATTTTACAAATCTAAAAATAATATGAAAACAACAAGGAAACAATTGACGCTTTTTATTGATGAAAGTACATCCCACACAATTGAAAATTTTCGCAAAGAATTTAATCCATTACAGTATCATATGATAAAAAGCCATGTAACACTTTGTAGAGAAGACGAGCTTGCGCAAATAGAGAAAGTATGTTTCAATCTAAGAAATATACATACCCGTTTTATTACAATTCATTTTGGAAATGTTATTCGTTTTGCAAATAATAAAGGTCTAATGATTCCTGCATTAACTAAAAATAGCTCTTTTATAAAACTAAGAAAAAATATTTTACAGAATATAATTGGAAAACCAAGTATACAAGAACCCCATATCACATTAATACATCCGAGAAATGGAACTTGTACAAACGAAATATTTGAACAAATGAAAAACTATGTTTTTCCTACTTCCATTACTTTTAAAAAAGTTAGTCTAATTGAACAAGAGATAGGAAGACCGTGGAATATTTTAGAAGAATTTGAACTAAACGAAATTTAAGTTTAATAAATTACTCCCCTCCTGATTTCTCCCCTACAAACCAATATTCTTTATTTTTAAACAAGACATTAAATGTTGTGAGAGAGCCATAGCAGCGGGTTATGTATTGTTGTATGTTCACTTTATCTTCGTCGGATAATTTTTTGTGACTGTTTATATTTTGTTCCAGTACACGCAGTCTATCACGCAGCATTACTATTTTATGAAAAAAATCATCTATTGGAATTTCTTTTGGTTTCAATGTCTTGTCGGCAGTTTGTAGAAGCATGGTACCTCCAATCCATTTATCGCCTAGCGAAACAATTTCGCTTACTCCGCCCCATTGCCTCAATATTTTCAATAAAGATCGCTCTACCTCCGAAATGGTTTCTACTTCCACCGTTACATTTTCGGCAATAATCTCTTCTAATTTTTCATCAGATTTGTCTATCTCTTTTATACCACTATCTATAAACGAAATTATATAAGTTGCATAACGTACGCCTACGATTACGCCGGGTCCAAATTGTGTGTGTTGCAGCCTTGTTCCTACACCTAAATTCATTTGGTTCTTTTCCATACTATTAAATTAGATTATTTAAGTTTGAAGCATAAAAATAAAAAATATAGTCTTTCAATTTAAAACTGATAAAGTTATTATTCTAAAATAAATTAACCATTATTTTCAAAATCAAAACTTGGCATTGCAGGATTTTTTGGATCTTCCCCATAGTTATTTGTATACCTATCTCCATCACTTAATAACCAAACTAGTAGGATAATCCCACCAATTAAAGGTATTAAAGAAATAAAATAATACCAACCACTTTTGTTTGTATCGTGCAAACGACGAACCGTAACGGCTAGTGTTGGAATAATTAAGGATAGATAGAACCCCATTAAAATAAATCCAAATAAAGAAAAAATAGCTAAACCGGAACTAGCAACGCCCAAACTTGAGGTTAAACCTAATGCAAAAATAATTATTATATTGCATAGCCAATAATACCAAAATTCAGCCCTTCTTGCCCTACCACTAAAGTTTGCATAATTATTAAGAAAAACTTTTTTCCACCAATCAATTAAATTATAATTAGATTCTATCGCATTCATAAGGAGTATTTATTTTTAGATTGGTGATAATGAGTATGTAAAATAGGCAAATAAACATAAAGAAAAAAGTACAATATCTTTTTTCAAAAATGTATTACTGGGGTACTTTCTTTTAGCAAAAAAAAGGAGCAAGACTTTCATCTCACTCCTTCCTTTATTCATTTGCATAATTGCACATCAGCGCATTTGCATATTTGCATTTTACTCTTCTTCATCAAAACTCATTGCTTCCTTAGTAGTCATCAATGTTTCGTATTCTTCTTTGCTACCTACAATCATATTTTCAAACTCACGCAAGCCCGTTCCCGCAGGTATATGATGCCCTGTAATAACGTTCTCTTTCAAACCAAGCATTGGATCCATTTTTCCTTGAATGGCTGCAGAAGACAATACTTTGGTTGTTTCTTGGAAAGAAGCTGCAGATATCCAACTTTGTGTACCCAACGAAGCCTTGGTAATACCCAACAACAACGGTGAAGATGTTGCAGGTTTGGCATCACGGAATTCAACCAGTTTTTTATCGTTTCTTCTAAGAATAGAATTTTCTTCTCTTACATCACGAAGTGTAACAATTTGTCCAGTTTTTAGTTTGGTGCTTTCTCCATGGTCTGTAACAACTTTCTTATCGTAGATGTTATCATTCTCCACATTAAATTCTTGTTTATCTTCTGTATCTCCTTCTAAGAATATGGTATCACCGGCATCTTCAATGGTTACTTTTCTCATCATCTGGCGTACAATTACTTCTACGTGCTTGTCATTAATCTTCACACCTTGTAATCTATAAACCTCTTGTATTTCATTTACAACATACTCTTGTACTGCAAATGGACCTCTAATTGCAAGTATATCTGCAGGAGCTGTTTGGCCATCTGACAATTGTGATCCAGCTTTTACGAAATCACCATCTTGTACAAGAATCTGACGACTCAATGGAACCAAGTATTTACGCACTACACCATCTTTTGCTTCTACAATAATCTCCCTGTTTCCACGCTTAATGGCTCCAAAAGCAACCACACCATCTATCTCACAAACTACCGCAGGGTTACTCGGGTTACGTGCCTCAAATAATTCTGTTACACGAGGCAAACCTCCCGTAATATCCTTCAATTTGCTTAGTACACGTGGTATTTTTACCAATACCTGACCACTTCTTACTGTATCACCTTCTTCTATTACGATGTGCGATCCTACCGGTAAGTTGTATCCTTTCTTCTCTTTACCTTCTACAATGATTGATGGTAATTTGGTTTTATCTTTTGTATCTATAACTACTTTTTCTCTATGTCCAGTTTGCTCATCTACTTCATCACGGTAAGTTATACCTTCTAATAAAGCATCAAACTTAATGGAACCACTTACCTCTGCCACAATTACGTTGTTAAATGGATCCCATGTACAAATCGGATCTCCTTTGGCAACTTTCTGCCCGTCTTTTACTTTCAATACAGATCCGTAAGGAACGTGCATACTATTCAATAAACGATCAGATTTTACATCTATATTTCTCACTTCACCTGTACGACCGATAACTACAACCTGCTTCTTACCTTCAGCATCTTCAGTAGATACTGTACGTAAACCATCAAATTGTAAAGTACCATCAAACTTAGCGTACAAGCTAGATTCTACCGAAGTAGACCCTGCCACACCACCCACGTGGAAAGTACGTAATGTAAGCTGTGTACCTGGCTCACCAATAGATTGTGCGGCAATAATACCTACTGCATCACCACGCTGGGCCAGTGTACCAGATGCTAGGTTTTTACCATAACATTTTACACACACACCACGCTTGCTTTCGCAGGTTAATACTGAACGAATTTCTACGGTTTCTATACCACTGTCTTCTATAATTTTGGCAGTATCTGTACTTATTTCTTCGCCAGCGACCGCAAGTATTTCATCTGTTACAGGATGTATTACATCATGCAATGACATACGACCTTCAATCCTATCGCTCAATGGTTCAATAATATCTTCGTTGTCTTTTAACGCAGAAGTTGCAATACCACGCAGGGTTCCACAATCTTCTTCATTAATAACCACATCTTGCGCCACATCCACCAATCTTCTAGTAAGGTAACCCGCATCAGCTGTTTTAAGAGCCGTATCCGCCAAACCTTTACGAGCACCATGGGTAGAAATGAAATACTCCAATACACTCAAACCATCTTTAAAGTTGGCAAGAATTGGATTTTCAATAATCTCACTTCCAGATGATCCAGACTTACGTGGCTTAGCCATCAATCCCCTCATACCTGCAAGCTGCTTAATTTGTTGCTTAGATCCACGAGCACCAGAATCAAGCATCATATAAACCGAGTTGAAACCTTGTTTATCAGATGCCAAATCACGAATAAGTGTTTCTGTAACTTTGGTATCTACACGACTCCAAATATCAATAATTTGGTTATAACGCTCATTGTTTGTAATCAATCCCATGTTATAACTATCCATTACCTCTGCTACTTCTCCATGTGCATTTTCTACCAATTCTTCTTTGATAGCGGGAATGATAAGATCGTTGATATTGAACGATAATCCACCACGGAATGCCATACGGTATCCAAGTGTTTTAATATCATCCAAGAATTTTGCTGTAATAGGAACAGATGTCCATTTGATGATATCACCAATAATTTCACGCAGATTCTTTTTAGTAAGCAATGCATTTACAAAACCTACTTCTTTTGGTACATGCTGGTTAAATATTACACGACCAACAGTTGTTTCTATCAATTTAAAAGTAAGTGTACCATCGTTGTTGCGGTAGTTTGCTCTTACTCTAATGTTTGCATGTAAATCAATTTGCTTCTCGTTGTAGGCAATGATAACTTCTTCTGCAGAATAAAATGCTTTTCCTTCTCCTTTTACGATTTCATCTCCAACGGTTTTCTTTCCTTTGGTAATGTAATACAATCCAAGTACCATGTCCTGAGAAGGAAGGGTAATAGGTGTACCATTTTGAGGGTTAAGAATGTTATGCGAAGAAAGCATCAATAATTGAGCTTCCAAAATAGCAGCATTGCTCAACGGAACGTGCACCGCCATCTGATCTCCATCGAAATCGGCGTTGAACGCAGAAGTAACCAATGGGTGAAGTTGAATTGCTTTTCCTTCAATCAATTTTGGTTGGAATGCTTGAATAGACAACCTGTGTAAGGTTGGAGCTCTGTTCAACATCACTGGGTGACCCTTTAATATATTTTCTAGAATATCCCAAATAATGGCTTCTTTTTTATCTACCAATTTACGGGCACTCTTTACTGTTTTTACAATACCTCTTTCAATAAGTTTGCGAATAATAAATGGCTTAAACAATTCTGCCGCCATATCTTTTGGCAAACCACACTCGTGCATTTTAAGTTCTGGCCCTACTACAATTACAGAACGACCAGAGTAATCAACACGCTTTCCTAACAAATTCTGACGGAAACGTCCTTGCTTACCTTTCAAAACATCCGAGAGAGATTTCAAAGCACGTCCACCTTCGGCTTTTACAGCATTTGATTTACGGCTATTATCAAACAATGAATCTATAGCTTCTTGCAACATTCTTTTCTCGTTACGAAGAATTACTTCTGGCGCTTTAATCTCCATCAAACGCTTCAAACGGTTGTTACGAATTATTACACGACGATACAAGTCATTTAAATCTGAAGATGCAAAACGACCACCATCCAATGGAACAAGCGGACGAAGTTCTGGTGGTATTACTGGAATATATTGCATAACCATCCACTCTGGACGATTCTCAATTCTTGTATTAGCATCACGGAAACTTTCTACCACGCTCAAACGCTTTAAAGCATCTGCTTTACGTTGTTGAGATGTTTCGTTTGCTGCAGAGTTACGTAAATCAAAACTTAATTGATCTAGATCCAAGCGCTCAAGCAATGCATGCACCGCTTCTGCTCCCATCTTAGCAACAAATTTTTCCGGATCTTCATCAGGAAGCATTTGGTTTTCTTTTGGAAGTGTATCTAGTATGTCAAGGTATTCTTCTTCTGTTAATAGATCTGCGTAGTTCTGTCCTTTATCGGTACGTACCCCTGGATTGATTACCACATAACGCTCATAATAAACGATGGTTTCTAATTTTTTAGAACTCATTCCAAGTAAGTAACCAATTTTATTGGGCAAAGATTTAAAGTACCAAATATGTACAACAGGAACTACCAATTTGATATGTCCCATTCTTTCTCTACGTACTTTCTTTTCGGTAACTTCTACACCGCAACGATCACAAACAATTCCTTTGTAACGTATACGCTTGTACTTTCCGCAAGCACACTCGTAATCTTTTACTGGGCCAAAAATTCTTTCGCAGAACAATCCATCTCTTTCTGGTTTGTACGTACGATAGTTAATTGTTTCAGGCTTTAAAACTTCACCATAGCTTCTCTCCAAAATGGTATCTGGA
>JANMGS010000485.1:0-6663 GCA_031374745.1 Ferruginibacter sp.
GTGCTTATTTATGATCAAACAAATCTATTGCAAGAAAATACCATTGTTGCTAAGAATGGCAAAATGGATGTTACAGCAGACAATAACTATTTGGCATTTAACTTACAAAATGGCAATCGATATCAAGAAAGGGGTAACTATGGAGACAGCGCTACGGAATATATCAGGTTGGAATTTAAAACTTTTAAAAAATTGTTTGATTTAAGTGCGTTTCAACAAAACAAAGGAGATGAAGATGCTTTTAAAAATAATTATAAAATGCTTAGTGCAAAACAGCTTGGCAAAAATATAGACTCACTTACAAAAATTAAAGATAGCCTTTCCGAAAATACTGCAAAAAATTTTGCAAGTGCATTGCCTTATATAAACAATAAATTATCAAATTCCCAAGTTACTTTACCCACCAATAATAAAAAAACGGATAGCATTTTTGCAGACAGTGCGGCGGCAATACTTTATGATAGGGCCATATCAAAAGCAAATGAATTAAAAAACACATTGGCATTTACAACCGCTGAAAATAATTTAAAAAAAGAGGCGTTGATAAATCACAAATTGGAATGGCAGCGTAAATATGCATTTTCATTGGCCTGCATGGTGCTTTTTTTTATAGGGGCACCGTTGGGTTCTATTATTAGAAAAGGAGGTATGGGCATGCCATTGGTTGTAGCCATTATCTTCTTTCTAATATTTCATTTGCTAAATATGTTTGGCGAAAAATTTGTAAAAAATGAAACACTTTCACCATTTATGGGTATGTGGCTTGCCATTATTGTGCTCACACCCGTAGGCATATTTTTTACCTATAAAGCCATGAATGATTCGCAGCTATTTAACAAAGAGTTTTACTTCCGACTATCAAGAAAGATAAAATCATTGTTGCCAACAAAAAAAGAAATTGCTATTAAAAAAATATAAATTTTATCACAATGGAAAAAAAACAAAACAATAGTAGAAGAAAATTTTTGTTAGATTCAGCAAAAGCTACCGCAGCATTTGCATTAAGCAATGTAGCAATAAGTACTGCACTTGCCTCTTGTTCAACTCAAAAATCTATAACAGCATCTAAGCAATTTATTACAGGCTTTGATCAAACACCCTTGCCATATGCATACGATGCATTGGAAAATATCATAGATGCAAAAACAATGGAAATTCATTACAGCAAGCACGCTTCAGCTTATAGCAAAAACTTAAAAGAAGCTGCGTTGGCCGAAGCAGTAGAAATGACAAAACCATTAGAAGACTTACTAGCTAAAATTTCTAATTACTCGGTAAAAATGAGAAACAATGCGGGCGGACATTATAACCACGAGCTATTTTGGAAAAGCATGCAGCCAAAGCAAGTAGCTAATTTACCAACGGGCAGTTTACTTGTGGCTATAGAAAAAACTTTTGGATCTTTTTCAAATTTTAAGACACAATTTACCGATGCAGCCAAAAATCGTTTTGGTAGTGGTTGGGCCTGGTTGTACATCGATAGCGCCAAAAACTTAAAAATTGGTAGTACCGCAAATCAAGACAACCCGTTAATGAACAACTGTGAAATCAAGGGATTTCCATTGTTAGGATTAGATGTATGGGAGCATGCTTATTATTTGAAATACCAAAATAAAAGAGCGGACTATATTGACAATTGGTGGAATGTTGTAAATTGGAACTATATTCAGACCAGGTATTACAAATAATAATTTGAAAAATGAACTTGAAAATCGATAAAAGATATAAAGATTGGCTTTCAACTTTGTTTCTACTATTTTCTGTTGTTTTCAATATCATACTTTCTTATAAAACTTTTGTAAGTACTACCTCTAATATCAATGCATTTTATTTACAAATAGGTATTAGCATTATCTTTTACTTCCTTTTGCTAATTACTTTTATTCAATACTTTTTTTTTAGAGAAGCTACTTATTATTACTACCTTTTATACCTAATGCTTTACCTGTGTTATTTCACACTTGTAGCATCTTATTACACAGATATTAGAGATGATTTTATACCTAATTTTAAAAAAGTAAGATCCATTTTATCACTACTTGTGCTCATTTCATCTTATGCAGTTTATACTTTCTTCGCCATTGAATTTTTGAGCGCAAAAACAAAAGATTTCATTCTATACAAAAGATTAAAACTACTAGCGTCAATATATCTTTCCATGTCGGTGTTTATTCTCGTTTCTTACAGTATAAAATCAAGCGTTGGCGAAATAGTAAGAACCATTCTTTTATCCACTTGTATACCACTTGGCTTTGTGGGCATTTTTATAATATATGCTAGGGCGAAAAATATATTTGGCTATATATTGTGTGTAGGTTCTACGCTAATATTTATTGGTTCCGTTTTGGGGTTTCTCTTTTCATACAAAATACTAAGTTATCCAATAAATAAATTCCCTTTCAATAATTGGCTTTTCTATACAATGGCTGGTAGTGTGTTAGAAGTGGTAATGTTTTTTAGCAGCTTTGCATTTAGAAACAAAGTATTGGCTACAGAGGAACAAGTTTCAAAAGAAAAGTTGCAATCCATTAGAGATGAGATATCGAGGGATTTACATGACGATGTAGGAGCCACGTTGAGCAACATTAATATCTTGAACGAAATGGCAAAACGCAATACAGACAATCCTATTAAAGCCACAGAATATTTAGATAAAGCAAGTGAAGATATACAGCAAGTAAGCGAAAGCCTCAGTGATATTGTGTGGAACATAAATTCTAGATACGATGATGTAGAAAATCTTTTTATACGTATGAAAAGATATGCCGCCGATATGTTGGAAGGAAAAAACATTGATTACGAAATTGAATTTCCTGAACATGCTGCCAATTTAAAAATAGGGATAGATAAGCGCAAAGATTTCTATTTTATATTTAAAGAAGGGATTAACAACATCATAAAATATTCCGATGCTACAAAAGCAACAGTTGCTATTAAATTAAACCATCAATCATTAGAACTTACTATTATTGATAATGGCAAAGGTTTTTCAAAAGACAAAATAAAAGCAGGCAATGGTCTTCAAAACATGCAACACAGGGCACAAGTGTGGGACGCTACCTTTAAAATAGAAACAGAAATAGGAAAAGGAACCAGTATCCATTTGAAAATGAAATTAAACTAGTACCCGTTTGTGTTATTGTTTTCAATAAAATTCATTTGTACATTTGGTCATGGTTTACGACTTAATAGTTTTTGAAGACAATAAAAGATTGCGTCAATCATTGGAATTATTATTGAATGATGAAGCCCTTTTTAATGTAGTTGGCGCATTTCCCAACTGCGATAATGTGCTATATGAACTAGAAAAAAGAAAAGCCCAATTGGTTGTAATGGATATTGATATGCCAGGTATTGGTGGCGTAGAGGGTGTAAGGCAAATAAAAAGTTATTTTCCCAATGTAAAGATTGTTATGCACACCGTATTTGATGATGACAATCGAATTTTTGAATCAATTTGTGCAGGTGCTGATGGTTACTTATTAAAGAAAACTTCGCCTACACAATTTATTCAATCATTGCAAGATGTAATGGAAGGTGGTTCTCCTATGAGCCCATTTGTAGCAAAAAAAGTATTTCAATATTTTAGAAACCAGCCTTTAAAAACAAACGAAGATTTTAATTTAAGTGAAAGGGAAAGAGAAATTTTAGAATTACTTGTAGAAGGTAACTCCTATAAGATGATAGCTGCAAAATGTGGTATTGCAAATGATACAGTAAAAAAACATTTACACAATGTATATGCAAAGCTACACGTGAATAGTGGAACAGAGGCTGTAGCCAAAGCAATAAAAAACAACATAACATCACATAATAATAACTAATAGTTAATATAATAAATACAAAATTCTGCTACGCCCCTTATGCAGTATTGTATTAAGTTTTACTTTGCAAAATTTTATTTACAAAAAGTAAAAAGTATAGACAGATTTCTATTGAATAAATAAAAATATCTGCCCATTAAGTTTTGAGAACCTTGATTAGATCATTTTGCATTATTTGCATAAATAAAGCAACTATTGTAAGGATAACAATTTTAATGTGGCAGTATTTTTTTAATTATAGTCAGGGTTTCAATGTAGGTCGGGTTAATAGAGATTAACTCGACCTTTTTTATCTTGTTTACTAAATTGCCAAATATTAATAAGTAATACATTTATGCAATGAGAAAACTACTGACACCATTTCTATTTTTTGGAACAATTGTTATGATTGTGGTAATGGCCAAAACAGGTGCTACTCTAAAAACAGTAGAAACACCCAAAGGAATATTGGACTTAGAGTTTGCTTATAATAAAACAAAAGTAGACTTCATACTAAATGCTTGGAGCCCAAATGCATTGGTAGATAATATTAATAAAGCTACTATAAATACTTACTTGGATTTCATTTTCTTAGCTTTCTACTCAAGCTTTTTATTTTTTACTTGTAAAAAAATGTCAAAAATAAATAAGGATAAAATTGGATTGTTAATAGCCAAAGGGGCTTTATTGGCGGGCGTTTTAGATATAGTAGAAAATGTTGGTATGCTCCTTAGTTTATCAAATGTCGCTTCCGACAACGTTGCATTTTTCACTTGCATTTTTTCCGTAACTAAATGGGCATTGGCTGCTGCTGCCGTGTTGTACTTGGTTATTGGGTTTATTGTTGTTATTAAAAAAAGAAAAATATCCTTACTGTTTAGCTAAATAGACTCAGCCTTTGCAAAACGCTTTTCAAAAACCAAGAAAGGCGCTAAACAAAGGCTGATAGATTGCGAACAATCATAGAACAAATTTAACAGCGAAGGACAACAATTACTTAACTTTTTTTCTTAAAGAAATCATAAAATTTCGATAAAAGAGTTTAACATTATTCCTCAAAAAAAATCTACTTTCGTGTACCAATAATTTTATATCAAATAAAAAAAGTTACATGACTGCTTGGAAAGAATATCAAGAAAAAAATAAAGAGCGTTTTTTAAATGAGCTCTTAGATTTATTGCGTATTCCGAGTGTAAGCGCCAAAGGCGAACACAAAGAAGATATGATAAAATGTGCCGAAGCTGTAAAAACAAGGTTGTTAGAGGCTGGCGCAGATATGGTAGAAATATACCCAACAGATGGACATCCAATAGTTTATGGGGAAAAAATAATAGACCCTTCTAAACCAACTGTATTGGTTTATGGGCATTATGATGTACAACCGGCAGAGCCGCTTGAACTTTGGAACAGTCCAGCTTTTGAACCCACCATCATCGATGGAAAGATTTTTGCCAGAGGAAGCTGTGATGATAAGGGTCAATTTTATATGCACGTAAAAGCGCTGGAAATTTTGGTGCAAACTAAAACGCTGGAAAACAATATCAAATTTTGTATAGAAGGAGAAGAGGAAGTGGGCTCTCCTAACCTTGGAAAATTTGTAAAAGCAAATAAAGAGTTATTGAAGGCAGATTGTGTATTAATAAGTGATACCGCCATGCTAAGCTTAGATACCCCTAGTATGGATGTAGGCGTGCGTGGCTTAAGTTATATTGAAGTGGAAGTTACAGGGCCAAACAGAGACTTACATAGTGGTGTATATGGTGGTGCAGTAGCAAATCCAATCACTATTTTGGCAAAAATGATCGCCTCCTTACATGACGAAAACAACCATATCACCATTCCTGGTTTTTATGATGATGTAGTGGTATCAACTGCAGATGAAAGGGCATTGATGGCAAAAGCACCATATGATGAAGCAGCGTATAAAGAAGAACTTGGTGTAAAAGAGTTGTGGGGAGAAAAAGGTTATACAACAAATGAGCGTACAGGCATACGCCCAACAATAGAAGTAAATGGCATTTGGGGAGGTTACACAGGCGAGGGAGCAAAAACAGTATTGCCGAGCAAAGCATTTGCCAAAATTTCTGCTAGACTGGTTCCAAACCAAGGTTCAGAAAAAATTACTGAAGTACTTATAAATCATTTACAAAAAATTGCCCCAGCAAATGTTACAGTAAAAGCTACCTTGCACCACGGTGGAGAAGCTTACATGACACCTATTGATAGCAAAGGATATAAAGCAGCAGCCAAGGCGATAGAAACAACTTTTGGCAAATCGCCCATACCTGTAAGAGGTGGTGGTAGTATTCCTATTTGTGCTTTGTTTGAAAAAGAATTGGGTATAAAAATTATTTTCATGGGCTTCGGATTAGACAGCGATAATTTACATAGCCCAAATGAAAAATTTAATATTGATAATTTTTATAAGGGCATAGAAACGATACCTTATTTTCATAAATATTTTACGGAAGGATAAGTAAAGTAATTCCATAAAAAAACTCCTGTATTTGCAGGAGTTTTTTTTGAATCGGGGAGTTCCAAAACTTCGAAAAACTGCCGTTCGCCCTTTGGCGGATATGAATCCGATGCTTAGCTCAAAAAAATATGAATTAAAAAAGCCCAAATCTACTAAAAGAAATGGGCTCTGTATCGGGGAGCAGACTTGAACTGCCGACCTTCGGGTTATGAATCCGATGCTCTAACCAGCTGAGCTACCCCGACATCATAATGGGCGGCAAAAGTAGCATTATTTGCCAATATGAAGAAACAATTTGTATGTTTTTTATATTTTCAGCTAGCTTCTGGAATAAATTATAATTAATCTACATTAAATATTGTACAACTAGATTGCTTTATAACT